>JAIDFC010000309.1 GCA_029054535.1 Rikenella sp.
GCGCGATTGCTGGAGTAGGAAATCGTTCAAAAGCGTGAATCGCTTTTGAACAAGATTTCCGCCAGCGCGCGGACAAAGCATGTAGGGTAGAGGCGGCCAGGTTCGCGTGCCGAGCGGCCCCGTCGCCCGCCCGCCTAAGAAGGAATTTCAAAAGTTTCGCACTTGGCGAAATCTTTATGAAATTCCCGCGGGCGACGCGCAGAGGATGTTTCGAAGTTGTTTTCGGGCCGGACGCCCGGCGGAAACGCAACGAGCCCCGTCGAGTTGCGGTGCCAGCCGATGGGCGGCGGCTGGCCCGCGCGCCCTGCGGGCGCGGTTTTCTTTGAACAGGGTCGGGTCGCCACCGGCAAGAGCGGTACTTAGGGTAGAGGCTGCCAGTAAAACACCCGAAGGGTGCGTCGCAGGGGGTGGCGGCGATCCGCGCAATCTATGATTGCGGTTTATGCCGAGTTGCGGAATCGGCCGATGGGCGGCGTCGGGCGCGCGATCTTCGATCGCAGCTTTCTTTGGACAGAAACGGTCGCCGCTGGGGGAGGCGGCGATTCGCGCCGCGCGCCTGTTGGGCGTGGTTTGTTTCGGGAGATGGCGAACCGGGTTTCTGCTCGGGTTGGCTTCGAGCCGTCATGGGGAGATTCCGGAGGATTCCCGCGGGCGACGGCTGTGGCGGATTTTTAATGGCACCGGGTCGCCGCCAGCAAGGGAAGCAACGAGCGCCGACGAAGTTGCGTCCCGCCGCGGGGGATGGCGGCGATCCGCGCGCCTTGCAGGCGCGGTTGTCGGCGGGAAGGGGTGTTTCAGCAACTTGCAACCCGAAAGGTTGCCGGCCTCGTCGGTGCCGCTGGGCACTCCAGCCAGGAGTTTGTTCGGAGAAAGGGATGGGCGACAGGCCGAAGGAGGCGCAGCAGGGTAGCTGCGGCCCGCGCGCCCGAGGACGAAGTTTTCTTCGCATAGAAACAGACTGGAGCCAGCGCGGGATGCTTGTACAGACCGGAGCCACCCCAAGCGACAGGCTGTCATGGGGAGATCCAGGCGCAAGTCGGCTCGCCCGGCAGGTCCAGAGCCGTAGACTGTTGGGGTATACACGAGTGGGTTCGAGTGCCGAGCGGCACCTCCCTATTCCTGGAGGCAACGCGTCTGAAAACCGTACGAACGGCAATTGTGGCTATTCGGATAGATCCCGTTGTAATGGAAGTCCAATCGATAAACGTTGGCTCCCGTAAAGGACGATGTCCAACCGAACCCGTCTCTGCCGATGTTGTACAACGTCCCGTAGTACGGGTGGCGGAGGCCCGGAGCCGGGTAAAACAAAAAGCGCCGCCGAGTACTCCAACCGGTCCTGCCGGTAGAGATGATCGGTTCGAGTGCCGATCGGCACTCGAACCGGGCGCAAAGACGAGAAGACAATGCCGGACGATGTCCGAACGTTTAAAATGTGTTATCTTTGTAAATCATATCGGGTGGAAAGGGCTCTCGGTCTCCGGTCCGCCCGTCAACGCAGGAGGGAATTATGTTAGGATTCAGCGGATTCGGACGCAAGGCTCGTCCGTTCGAGTATAAGCCTCGTTATTGGGACCCCGAAGCCGAGGAGCGCGAGGCCCGTCGGCGGATGATCCTCGGCGAGGATTATGCCGAGGGAGAGTATCGTCCCGGGATGTATATCCGCGAGCGTCGGTTGTTGCGGATGCAGGAGCGCGAACGCGAACGGGCGCAGCGGGGACGGCGGGTGATGATCCGGACCGTTTTGTTCCTGGGCGGGATCGTCGGGGTGCTTTATTTGATGTATAATTACTTCGGGCGGGCGTTTTAGACCTGTCGGCGGGGCCGGCAGAGCCGAGGGAGGGGGGATCTATCTGAAATAAAACCAATCTGAAATAGAAAGCGTAGTGGCCGATCGATTGATACGAATACTACCCGACAACGTCGCGAACCAGATCGCCGCCGGGGAGGTGGTTCAGCGACCTGCGTCGATGGTCAAGGAGTTGATGGAGAATGCCGTGGATGCCGGAGCGCGTTCGGTGAGCGTCGTGGTGCGGGACGGGGGGAAGAGTGTCGTGCAGGTGATCGACGACGGCTGCGGGATGGCGGCCGAGGATGCCGTGGTGTGTTTTGCGCGGCATGCGACGTCTAAGATCCGGGAGTCGGGCGATTTGTTCGCTTTGCGGACGTTCGGTTTCCGGGGCGAGGCACTGGCTTCGATCGCGTCGGTGGCTGAGGTCGCGGTGCGCACCCGACGCGCGGGGGACGCGGTGGGGACCCTGGTGGCGATCGCCGGGGGGACCGAGGTCGACGCGCGGACCGAGCGGGTGAGCTGCCCGCGGGGGACGCAGGTTACGGTGCGGAACCTGTTCTTCAACACGCCGGCGCGGCGGAAGTTCCTCAAGGCCGACGCGACGGAGACCAAACAGATCATATCGGAGTTTCAGCGGGTGGCGTTGTGTCATCCGGAGCTGGCGTTCACGCTGGTGGCCGACGACAAGACCCTCTTCAGTTTGCCTCCGGGGGGGATGCGGCAGCG
Organism: Rikenella sp.; assembly: GCA_029054535.1. Classification (GTDB taxonomy): domain Bacteria; phylum Bacteroidota; class Bacteroidia; order Bacteroidales; family Rikenellaceae; genus Rikenella. Next base: position 2,516 of record JAIDFC010000309.1, read on the forward strand.
GATCGCCGCCATTGCCGGGCGGAAGACCGGGGATAAACTGCTGGAAGTGGAGGTCGATACGCCGATCGTCAAGATCAGCGGCTATGTGGGGTTGCCCGCGACGGCCAAGAAGAACGGGACCGAACAATTCTTTTTTGTCAACGGGCGTTATTTCCGGAGCCCGTACCTGCAGAAGGCGGTGGTCAACGGGTACAACAAACTGTTGCCGTACGGGTATACGCCTTCGTATTTCATTTATATCCAGGTAGAACCGTCGCGGATCGACGTCAATATCCATCCGCAGAAGACTGAAATCAAGTTCGAGGACGAACAGGCGATGTGGCAGATGTTGGCTTCGGCGGTGGGGCGGAGCCTGGGGAAGTACAACGTGGTTCCGATGCTCGACTTCGAGGATGCCGTGCCGGGGTTGGAGATCCCGGTCTACACCGG
>JAIDFC010000031.1 GCA_029054535.1 Rikenella sp.
GGGTCGGACGCCCGGGAGCGGCTGCAATCAATGACGCGTAAACGGCATACTTGCGGGCCTCCCGGGTGGGAGGCGTTTGGCCCGCGCGCCCTGCGATCGCGGTTTCTCTCGAGCTGAAAACGGGTCGGAGCTTGCGAGGCCCGCCGCGCGTCAGCGAGAAATAGCGGGCCTTCGCGGGGCGAAGCTCCGGCCCGCCATGGGGAGATCGTAGAGGATTTCAGTGGGCGACATGCAAAAAGAATATTCGGGTCGAACGCCCGGGATTATTAGGGTAGAGGCTGCCGGTAAAAGACGCTGTGCGTCCCTCCCGAGGGGAGGCGTTTGGCCCGCACGCCCTTCGGGCGCGGTTTTCTTCGAATAGAGAAAGGCCCGCAACCAGCGCGATTTTTTCAAGCAATTTCCGACTCGTAGAGTCGGTCGGTCAACAAAACACCGCGTTCCGTCCTCTCCCTATTCCTGGAGGCAACGCAGCTGAAGACCGTATCCACGAGGATTGTTGATATTTCGGTTCATTCCGTCGTAATTGAAGTACAAGTTGTAGGCATAGATACCTGTAAAAGACGAAGCCCAACTGTGTCCGTTGCCGCCGACGGCACACAACGTACCTCCGGCACTATTTCCTCGGATACCGCTGTCGCGGAAGCCCGGAGCCGGGTAAAAACACCTCCCCGCAAACGGAACCCGGAAAAATCGAACCGACAGATCCGACCGCGCACCCCTTCCGACACGGCTATCCGATTAAAATACCGTATCTTTGTTCCCCGTATGTCGTTTTCCCTGTTCGTCGCCCGGCGGCACCTTTTCAGCCGCAAGTCTCGCTCGGTGGTCAACCTGATCGCCGGGGTGAGCGTCGTGGCCGTAGCCGTACCGGTCATGGCGCTGGTGTCGATCCTGTCGTTCCACAACGGTTTGGGCGAATTTATCGGCCGGATGTACAGCGAGTTCGACTCCGAGATTCGGGTAACGCCGCGCGAAGGGCGATTCTTCGATGGCGACACCGTGCGGCGACGGATCGAGACACTGGCCGAGGTCGAATGCGTGGGGACGACCGTCGAACAGCCCGTGCTGCTCACGTACGGCGGCCGACAGTGGGTCGCGCTGATGCGGGGGGTGGACTCGGCCTATCGGCAGGTGGTGCCGATCGAACGGTTGATCGTGCAGGGCAAGTACCGGCTGCGGAGCGAAGAACCGGTCGAGATCGTGATCGGACAGGGAATCGCCTACACGCTCGGCGTGCAAACCGCATTGCCAGAACCGATCCGCATCTATGCGCTTCGACCGGGGAGCGGCAATACGTCGTTTCTGCCCACGACCCTCTACAATACCGCGTCGGCACGGCCCGTAGGGATCTACGCGCTGGACGAACAGACCGATTCGCGGTACGTTTTCGTAGCGTCGGACCTGGCCCGGCGGTTGGCCGGGACGCGGGGCAAAATTTCGTCGCTGGAGATCCGGCTGCGAGAAGGGATCTCGGCAGAAGCCGGTTGCAACGCCGTTCGGCAGGCGGTCGGCGACGCGTTCGACGTGAAAAGCCGATTCGAACAGAAAGAGACCGTCTACCGCATGGTGGCTCAAGAGAAATGGGTCATCTACCTGCTGCTGATGTTCGTCGCTGCGATCGCCGCGCTGAGCCTCGTGGGTTCGGTGGTGATGCTGGCGGCCGACAAGGAACGGGATAGCGACATTCTGTTGGCCATGGGCGGAACGAAACGGATGTTGGTGCGAATCTTCGCTTGGGAGGGTATTTTGATTACGGCCTCGGGTGTAGCGGCAGGAATGGCGCTGGGGGTCGGTTTCGCCGGACTGCAAAAGTCATTCGGCCTGATCCGGATGAGCGGCGAGACGTTTTTAATGGAAGCCTATCCGGTGCGGATCGAGTGGTTCGACCTGACGATCGTCGCCGGCGGCGTACTGTTGCTCGGGGGGGCGATCAGTGCGGCCACGGCGGCCGGATTGATGAAACGGAAAGCATGAAAAAGATTCTATATATCCTCGTACTGGCCTGTCTGAGCTTCGGCACCTCGTGTCGTCGGGGTCCGCAGGTCATTCCGGAAAAGACGCTGCGGGAGATCATGCGCGACGCGCTGGTGAGCCAAGCGATTCTCCATGTCGACCGGGCCGGAAAGCCCAACCAGCTACCGCCCGACTCGATGGACATCCATACGGCGGTTTTGGCCCGGTACGGTTATACGATAGACGACTTTCGGTACACCATCCGCGAGCTGTCGATGCGGAAGAGCAACCCGATGGCCAATATCCTGGGCCAGGTGGCCGAAGACATCAAAATATCTCGACAGGCCGCCGAACAACGCTATCGCGAGGTGTTGCGGGTCGACTCGATCGCCCAGGCCCGAACGGCCGACACCGTCTGGCGGAGCGACACGGTGGTTCGTGGACGGCTGGAGGGATACCGGTTCGCCTATGCCGACACGCGAGGCGGACAGGATTCGCTGGTCCCGGCCGGGACCTACCGATTGGTTTTCGACTACTCGACGGGCGGGCATGCCCGATCGTACACCAAATCGGTACGGACCAAGCGGACCACGCGGAGCGGCCAGACCATCGAGACCACGCTTTGGTTGCCGCCGGCCCGGGACACGACCGGATACGAAGGGGAGATACGCGTCGGGGGAGAGACCCGGTCGTTGGAGGTGATCTTCGGCGAGAGCGTGCGGCGGGACCTGCCGCCAGACACCTGCTACCTGACCCGGCTGCGGTTAGTCCACATCCTGCCGACGGCCGAGGCCCGCGCAGCGCTGCAGAGGCAGATCACCGGATTTCCGGACAACATCGAGGCATACTATGACGAAATTTACTACGACACCCTCGGCCGAAGCGGCGGGACGGACGCTGGCCGCACCGTACCTCCTCGGATCGGACGGTAGGTTGCGGCGAAACGGCGTGGTTCGTTTCGCCGCGGACGGCACGGTACTGAGCGTCGAAACAGAATGCGAACGCATCGACTCGCTGCCCCGCACCGAATACCATAACGGCATCCTGATCCCGGGGATGGTCAACGCCCATTGCCACCTGGAGCTCTCGTGTTTCCGGGGGGCGATCCCGCCCCAGGCGGGGATGGTGGAGTTCATCCGCCAGGTGGTGTCGCGGCGGAACGACTTCCCGCGCGAGGTCCAGATCGAACGAGCGATCGAAGAAGACCGTACGATGTGGGCGGAGGGGATTCAGGCGGTGGGAGATATCAGCAACGACACGACATCGTTTCCGGCCAAAACGCAGGCTTTACGCGAAGGGCGGACCGTATACCACACTTTCGCCGAGTACTTCGGTCTGCCGGCCGAAGAGGAGGCCGAAGCATTCTACCACCGGACGGTCGACCCGCTGCTGACGGCGGGCGCCGAGGCCGGACTGGTCGTTACGCCGACTCAACACTCGACTTACTTCGTTTCGGAGAAGCTCTTCCGGCTGGGAGCCGACTCGCCACGCATGTCGATCCACTTCATGGAGACGCCGGCAGAGGTCGACTTCTTCGACCGGCGGGGCGGAATCTACGACCTCGTAACGGCTTCGGCGGGGCGGGAACCGGACTTCCTGCGCTACGGGGGGCATGCCGAACGGCTCGTCGGGTCGCTGCCGCGAGAGGCACACCTCGTTCTGATCCACAACACCCAGATGCGACGGAAAGACTTGGACTCGATCCTCAGCCATTTTGAAGATGTAACATTCGTCCTCTGCCCCCGGTCGAACTACTACATCGACGCCGACTTCCCACCGGCCCGGATGCTCCTCGAGGCGGGTGCGCGGGTGGCGCTGGGGACAGACAGCCTCTCGTCGAACACCTCGCTCTCGCTGGTCGAGGAGGTGCGATGGCTCGCGGAACACGACCCGTCGCTACCGTTGGAGACGATGTTGCTGTGGGCGACGCTCGGAGGAGCTCAGGCTTTGGGACTCGGCGACTGCCTCGGAAGTTTCGAGCCGGGAAAACGGCCGGGAGCGGTTCTGCTTTCGGGGGTAGACTTCTCCACCCTGCGGCTCACGAAGGATGCCCGGACGGTGCGGCTGCTCTGACAGCGGTTTAGCCGGATTTGGAGTTTTCTGCCGGAGGGTAGTAAAACGCCCTGTGGGCGCGCCTCCGCGGCGGAAGCGGAGCCCGGCCGGCCGACGCGTTCGCGCCACGGCGGCCGGCCTTTATTAGGGATAGACGCAATCCCGCGCGCGATTTCCGCCAGCGCGCGGGCAAACATGGTTTTTGGGACGTTATAGCGATGCGTAGCATCGCCCGCTCGCCGCGAGCACGCGGCCCCGCGCGGGAGCGCAGTTTTTGCATGTTGCCGAGCAAGCTTCAGTTTTCGAGTGCCGAGCTGCTCCGTCGCCCGCCCGCCTAAGTAGGAATTTCAAAAGTTTCGCTCTTGGCGAAATCTTTATGAAATTCCCGCGGGCGACGGCTGCGGTGGATTTTTAGTGGCACCGGGTCGGAGACCCAGGATTATTTAGGGTAGAGGCTGCCGGTAAAAGACGCTGTGCGTCCCTCCCGAGGGGAGGCGTTCGGCCCGCGCGCCTGCGGCGCGGTTTGTTGCGAATCTTCATGAATCGCCCGGCGCGCGGTCAAAAACGGTCTGAGTCGCCGCTTGTTTCGGAGTTAAGATACACGGGGCGAAGCCAGCGGAGGTGCCCATGAGCGAAGCGAGTGTTGCATGCAGGCCTCCGCCCGGGGTGGCTTCGGCCCGCGCGACCGTAGGTCGCGGTTTATGACGGCTCTGAATGAATCGCCTGACGCGAGTGTCGACTGCGGGGAATTTTTACCGGTTTCGGCCCGGCGCCAGCGCGGTCGCAATCGAGCTCCGCGAGAAATTGCGTCCGTCGCCGGGGGTGGCGCCGGACCGCGCACCCTGCGGGTGCAGTTCATTGCGAAAAAGCGTGTCTCGGCAACTTGCAACCCGAAGGGTTGCCGGCCTTGTCGCCCAGCGGCGAAGCTGCTCGGGGGGCCCGAGAACGAAGTTTTCTTGAAAACGCACTTCGCCCGGCAAGCCAAAACCGGCCATTACTCGGGGGAACACCGGTAGGTTCGCGCGCCCGGCGACGACCGCCGCGCACCGAAACGTATAGATAACAAAAAGACAGATGCCAAGAACCGAACGGTTCGATCGATAACGAGGAGATGTATTATGGAGAATGACTACTTATCCGGTCTGAACGGTCCGCAGCGGAGCGCCGTGGAAAACTACAACGGTCCGTCGCTGATCATCGCCGGCGCCGGTTCGGGAAAGACCCGCGTGCTGACGATGCGGATCGCCCATATGTTGCGGGAAGGGATTTCGCCGCGGAATATCATGGCGCTGACCTTTACGAACAAGGCCGCCCGGGAGATGCGGGATCGGGTTGCGAAGATCCTGCCTTACGAGGCTGTTCGAGGACTGTGGATGGGGACCTTCCACTCGTTGTTCTGCCGGATCCTGCGGGCCGAGGCGCAGTTACTGGGCTTTCCGGAGGCTTTCACCATCTACGACACGGCCGACAGCCGGAACGTCGTCAAAGCGATCGTGCGACAGCTCGAACTGCCCGACGAACAGTACAAACCGAACGACGTGGCGGCCCGGATCTCGCTGGCTAAGAATAATTTGGTGCTGCCCGAGGCTTATGCCGCCAACGCCACCCTCGTCGGCGAAGACGCCCGAGCCAAACGGCCGCGGCTGGCCGAGGTTTATGCGGCCTACATGCGGCAGTGTCGACAGAACGGCGCGATGGACTTCGACGACCTGCTGCTGTATATGAACATCCTGCTGCGCGACCATCCTGAGGTGGCCGAGCGGTACGGCGACCTGTTTCAGTACATCCTGGTGGACGAGTACCAGGACACGAACTACTCGCAGTATCTGATCGTCAAGAAGTTGGCGGGCGTCCGGCGGAATATCTGCGTGGTGGGCGACGACTCGCAGAGCATCTACTCGTTCCGCGGAGCGCGGATCGAAAACATCCTGCGGTTCCAACAGGACTATCCCGAGGCGAAGATCTTCAAGCTGGAGCAGAACTACCGGTCGACCCGGACCATCGTCGAGGCGGCCAACAGCGTGATCGAAAAAAACAGCCGGAAGCTGCCCAAGCACCTCTTCTCCGAGAACGAACAGGGAGATCCGATCCGGGTGCTTTGTACCCTGAGCGACAAGGAGGAGGCCCAACGCGTAGCGTCCGACATTCATGCGACGTTGTACGGCGAGCAGGCTTCGGCCGACGACTTCGCGGTGTTGTACCGGACCAACGCCCAGTCGCGCGTGATCGAAGAACACTTGCGGGGGAATAATATTCCGTATCGGGTGTACGGCGGTCAGTCGTTCTACCAGCGGGCCGAAATCAAGGACGCGCTGGCCTACCTGCGGCTGGCGATCAACCCGCGCGACGACGAGTCGCTGCGGCGGATCATCAACGTACCGGCCCGCGGAATCGGGGATACGTCGGTCTCGAAGATCGTGGCCGCCGGTCAGGCCGAAGGGTGTTCGATGTGGGAGGTCCTGTTGCGACACACGCCCGAAGAGCTGGGGATTCGCGGCGGAGCGGTCCGGAGCGTCGGCGGATTCGTCCGGAACTTCACCGAGCTGTTCCGGCAGTCGGGCGAAATGGACGCCTACGCGCTGGCGACGGAGGTGATGACCCGGTCGGGACTGGTGGCGCACTACAAGAACAGCGCCTCGGTCGAAGACGAATCGAGGCTTCAGAACGTCGAAGAGTTGCTCAACTCGATCCACGAGTTCGTCGAAGAACAACAGTCGGCAACGGAAGAGGAGGTCTCGGAGCTGTCGCCTGCGCCCGCAGCAGAGGCGGCAGAGGCGGAAACGCCGGCCGAGGCCGAACCGGCGGAGGCAGCGGCGCAACAAGCGAAGCCGGTTACGCTCGACCGGTGGCTTCAGGAGGTGGCCCTGCTCACCGACATGGACACGAACAAGGAGGACAACACGCCGCGGGTAACGCTGCTGACGGTCCACGCCTCGAAAGGGCTGGAGTTCAAATACACCTATATCGTGGGGTTGGAGGAGAACCTTTTTCCGAGCCAGCACGGGAGCGTCTCGGCCGAAGATGTCGAGGAGGAGCGGCGGCTGTTCTACGTAGCGCTGACACGCGCCGAGAAACGGGCGACGCTGAGTTTCGCCCTCTCGCGGTTCAAGTGGGGGACGGTAGTACCTTCGCAGGCGAGCCGGTTCATCCGGGAGATCGACCCGAAGTACCTCGACATGCCGACCTTGCCGGACAGCGATGCATTCGGCTCTGCGGACGATGCGGAGAGCGAGGTTTCAGGCTTGCGAAACCGCTGGAATGCGGGCGGTACGGTCTCGACGCGGCGGGGGGACGATCCGCGTCCGGCATTCGACCGCTACCAGCGGCGGACTTCGGCGGGGTCGGCGGGCTCTTCTGGTTCTACTGGGGGGTCGCAGCAGGCTCCGCCGGCGGGGTTCCGAAAGGTGGCTTCGAGGCCGACGGCTGCGACTCCAGCCGCTACGGAGGGCAAACCGCTCGACTCGGCGGGCGACCTGACCATAGGCGCACGGGTGGCACACAACCGATTCGGCATCGGCACGATAACCGCTTTTGAACAGACGGCCACCGATACGAAAGTTACGGTCCGATTCGAAGCAGCGGGGCTCAAAACGCTCCTGCTGAAATTCGCCAAGCTCCGCCTGCTCTGATTCTCGGATTCTCCGAGACTACGCGCGCCTAAAGGGCGAGATCTGCCGTCTAACACTCGACTGCAACAGTATTTTTAGAATGACATAGCGATGCGCAGTATCGGACGCGTTGCGTCTTTTACTTGGATTTTCACTGCCTTATAGTTGCCCGCCGCGGGCCACCCGGACGCCGCCCGCGCAGGGCAGTCAGACACGGTTTTTAAGCGCGCCACGCCTAAAGAGGGAAATTATTCTTAGAACGGTATGGCGAAACTTCGTTTCGCAAGCCCACCGCGGGGCCCCGTCGGGGCTTTTGTTGGGGTTCTCTCTGCCTTATTTGGCGGCCCCGCGCGGGAGCGCAGTTCTTGCATGTTGCTGAGCAAACTCCAGTTTTCGAGTGCCGAGCGGCACCCCGCGCGCGACTGCTGGGGTAGGAAATCGTTCAGAAGCATGAATCGCTTTTGATCAAGATTTCCGCCAGCGCGCGGACAGACATGGTTTCTTTTGAGAAAGCCCGTCGCCCGCGGGCGGCGCGCAAAGACTGTTTTGCAACTGTTTTAGGGCCGAAGCCAGCGGAGGCGCGCATGAGCGAAGCGAGTGTTGCAGGCCTTCCGCCGGGGGTGGCGTCGGCTGTCATAGGGAGATCGCGAAAAATTGCGGGCGATGGCAGAACCTTTCTGAACAAACCCAATTTTCGAGCGGCACTGGGTCGAACGCCCGAGAGGAACTGCAATTTTTGACGCGCAAGCGGCATAATTGCGGGCCCGGCCGATGGGCGGCGACCGCCCCACGCGCCCTGCGGGCGCGATTTGCTTAACTGGCAAAGCGCAGGCCGGATCTGTTACCGAATCGAGGACGCGCGACTCAATGAGTCGCGCGTCCCAGAACCACCCGAAGCGGCGGGCCGAACTTTCGCAATGCTCACTCGTCCACTCCGCGGGCTACGGCCCGAATCCGAGGAGCATGGTTCCTTGTGAGCAAGCGTGTTTCAGCAATATGCGACCTAAAAGGTCGCCGGCCTGTGCGCCCAGGCGCTTTGCGCCTCGGGGGATGGCGCAAGGCCGAAGAGGCGAAACGGTGGTATCGGGCGTAGTTTCTTTAAATAGCAACAGCCCGGGACCCGGCGCGGAATTTCAGAGCAAACCCCAGTTTTCGAGTGCCGAGCAGCAGCAACATCCCCTAAAGGCGCATCAACAGAGTCGAGCCCTCGCCACGCAGAACCAATAGCTATCGATTACTAAAACCGGAACCGTCAAAATACCCTATATGCGCAACCCCTACATCAGTTTTCTGCAAGCCTTCGGAATCCTGCTCGTCGTGGTCGGCCACGCCTTTCCGACCGACGGCCACGACAACCTGCTGTACCGATGGATCTACAGTTTCCATATGCCGTTGTGGGTTTTCCTCTCCGGCTACCTGCTGCGGTACACCGCGCCGGAACCGAATCCGAGCGAGAGGTGTCCGCTGGTCGGGATCCCTTTCGGACCATTCGTTGCCAAGAAGACGAGGCGATTGTTAATCCCTTATCTGCTTCTCTCCACGCTGGTCTTCGTCCCCAAAGCGTTCCTGAGCCGCTGGGCCGTCAAACCTGTCGAACTATCTTGGAGCGCATACGTCGAGATGCTGCTCGTACCGTCGAAAAACGTAATCGTTTACTATTGGTTTCTGCCGACCATTTTTATCTTGCTGACCGGAACCGTACTGCTCGCCAAGGCGATATCGAAAGCTCGGATCGGCGGACGTATACCGCTTTGGACCTGGATCGCCGTCGCGTTAGGGCTTTCGGTCTTCAATCCGTTGGGCGGGGTGTCGTGGCTCAACCTGAGCGGGGTGGTGAAGTTCGGTTTCTTCTTCCTGCTCGGCATCGCCTACTGCACTTACCGAGAACAAATCGACCGCACCCTGAACCTGCGCCACCCGTGGACCACGCTCGGCTGGGGAGCCACTTCCGTGGCGGCGGTTTTGATGGGATACGGGAGCCTCAACCCGCTGTTCGAACGACTCGCTGCCGTGTGCGGCATCCTCTTTGCGTTGTCTCTGGGACACGTCTACCTGCGGAGCGGGTGGCGTTTTCTGTCGCCGCTCGACGGGTCGACCTACGCCATCTTTCTCTTCTCGTGGTTTCCGCAATCGACTCTGCGGGTGTTGCTCTACGACTGGAGCGAACTCTCCCCTTGGATCGGTGTCCCTCTGAGCACAGCGGCCGGAATCGCCGTACCGTGGTTCCTGTGGCAAGGCCTGCTATGGGCAAAACGGTGGCGGGCGGGACGCATTGCGACTATGTTATGCGGGCAATAACCGACCTGAATCACCTCAAGACCGATGGAACTACTTTTATCCATTTCGATACATCCATTATAACTTATCTTGTAGATACCGGTTAAAAATGTCGCGATTCACTTGCCTACGCTCCCTATCGAACACCCAGCCATATTTATTGAAATAATAGACAATCGATTTTACATGAACCCACAATAGTTTAAGATTACGATAAGATTCTTTATTATGAGCATGTACGATTGTAATATCGGGGAAAAAACGAGTTGTCCAACGATCCGAAGTGTAGATCCGCCGCGAGAGGTCTAGGTCTTCGCCATACATAAAGATGCGATCATCGAACAGTCCAAGCTCTCGTAATGTTTCCGTACGCAGAAACATGAAACATCCGGAACAAAACGGAACATCCATCTCTCGGTCGTATCCGCTATCTCGCATCTCGAAACAGCGGTTGCGCTTTGCGGTGGAAGGCAAGAAACCCAGGAATCGTCGCCCGATCAAATCCATCGGCGTGGGCAATCGCTTACACAGGTATTGCAATCGCCCCTCCGGATAAATCACACGAGGCATCAGCCATCCGACCTCTGGATGATTGTCCATATATTCACATAAGGTCTGAATGTCCTGTGATTGAAATTCGATGTCTGGATTAAGCACGATATGATATTCGGCACCGATCTCCAAAGCTTGCCGAATGGCGATGTTGTGGGCTGCTCCATATCCGACATTTCCTTGTCCGTGTATGTATTCGATTTTTGGGGATAAACCTCGTACGAGGTCGCCCAAAATTGGTTCGGACGAGTTATCGACCACATAAATACGGTCGACCGCAGAGTCCACAGTACAGGCTATAACGGTCCGCAGTTGTTCCGGATCGGTCTGGTAGGTTACTATACTAGAGGTAATTCTCATATCCGGCACCATGATTGTAAAGTTCGATCATAGTATTTCACCGAACAAGCAGGTTGCCCGACAGCGATAGTTTCCGCCGGTATATCTTTCGTAACGACCGAGTTGGCTCCGACAATCGCACCGTTTCCGATGGTTACACCAGGTAATACAACAACTCCTTCACCAATCCATACATTATCGCCTATTCGGACAGAAGCAATACGATAAGGCCGTTGAATAGGAGGAATGTTCGGATCCGTATCGTCCGCTGTACCTTTGTAACAACCGTGCGAGTTGTCCGAAATGTAGATATGTCCGGCCATCAGAACATTATTCCCAATCGTAACCTCGTGCATGGCACAGATATGCACATAATCGTTCAATTGCACTCGATTACCAAGATGCAAGGTTTTTGTCCGTCCATCAGGTGAAAACGCTTCCAATCGACATCCTACGCCGGTGGTCAAGTTTTTTCCCAGATCAATATAACGTTTCCCTCGAATATCGAACGGAAAACGAATGAGTCGGGCCTGACGACACAACAATTTGGTACGCAGGAGCCACCAGGCCAAACGTAATTTCGCGATGAAACTATATGAGTTCTTTATTTGCATAATTTTCTGTATCGGGATATGATCCACCGTCGGATAAATTTAGCGATGGAGAAACTAACGGCAAACAGATAATACCCCAAAGATATATACTTGAACTTATAAGCAGTATGTATATTATACAGTTCGCCTTGTTCCATTTTGAGCAAATTGCCGGACAGTCCGCTCTCACCCCACCGAGCCTTATCAGTAATGGGTTCTGCTACATTTTTCTGCATAAAAACAGCATGGCAGAGATAACTAACATTATTGAAAAAGAAACCTTCCTCGGCATATCGGAGTTCCTCATTGAACATGCCTGCTTTTTCGATTACATGGTGGCGAAAAATAACAGTCGGAGGCGAAAAATAATTTTTGGACACTTGTGCCCGAATAGTAATTCGAGTAGTTTCCCCTAACCGAATCAGAGAACCTTTCTGAAAATTATCAGATCCATAACCACACCCGAGCAGGTCCACTTCCGGATGTGCTGCCATGTATTCCATTTGGAGCGCAATTTTTCCCGGCAACCATCGGTCATCCGAATCGTTAAAGGCGATGTATTCACCTTGAGCAACCCGCAAACCTGCATTACGCGCTGCTGCAGCACCCCCATTTCGTTGCCGAATCAGCCGAATCTGCTTCTTGTACGGCGATTTGTCCAAGTAGTCTTGCACACAGCCAACCGAGTCATCCATTGACCCGTCGTCCACCAAAAGCAGTTCCCAGGAGTATGGATTCCCAGCACATTCACGGACCACAGAATCGACAGACTCCTCTACGGTGGTCGCTGAATTATAGATGGGAATAATTATTGATATGTCAAACATTATCCGAAAACGGTTTTATAAGGTACATAAAGGTCGTAATAACCACCGGTCGTAACAGTGTACAACCGAAGAGCAATATACGCGAAAGATACCAGAATAGCAAACAAGCGTAACGGACGACCATTAATCGATCGAATAATATACGGAAGTATAATGATCTGCAAGATATCGAACGAATAACCCAACCGAGCCAAACCTGCACTGATGGTGATAGTCATCAAAAATATAACCGCTCCCAACCAATACAAATTCAAATATCCCCGAAATTCCGGATACTTTCTTTCGATACGTTTAACTACAATAAGGGCTACAACAATCAATAAAAGTTTACTGAAAAAAGCTTTGGCAATAATAATCGGCATGGATTGGCTTAGCCCAAAAGTCTCACCACGCAATTCACCAGTATAAGCATCGATTTTCATCTGGATTGCCCCTCCGACTAAAGAACCGAACGATTGCATGATTGCATCGGCTACACCGGCAAGTCCGATAGCTACTAATACTCCGAGAATCATGACCCACGCCGATATACGCCACTGATAAACCCAATAAGCTAACAAAAATATAATCGAAGAGCGATGAAACAGCGAGGCACTGAACAAACAAATGACAAATGGCCAAAATCTTCGATCTCGAATAAAAAGAATCGAATAAAGCAAAATAGCACCCGCTATAGTCTGCCTTACGAAAAAGACACCTGCATAATTAATTCCAAACCAAAATAATAATGAAAAAATCGGATAAGGACTTAATCGCCAAATTGCCGTACTTTGAAACAAGAAAATAATCACTGCACAAAAGAATAACATCACTGTATATTCAGTTGTGATGGATTTAGTCAATCCAGCCAAAAAAGTATATCCGATTTCAAAGTTACTTTCCGGCATCCAAGTGTTAGAAGGAATCGACTGAAAAAAGGTAAGATACGCAGTCCAATCGGTACCTCGTTCCCACCGTAAAAACGACATGGCAAACAGCCCAAAGCAAAGCATGACATAAAGTTTCAGTACATCATGTCGCTTAAGGCCGTACAATTCGAGAAAACTATACAGTGCAATAATCAAGAATATGCCATAGTAAAATAACATTACAACCAATTTATGGTACTTAACGCTGTTTTCAACTCTGCGCATAAGACCTCGGGGCTCATCTTATGGCGCAATTCGTCGAAATCAATCGCTGAACATTGTAACTCGCCTTGTCCGAGCTGTTCAATAAGATGAAGCAAGTGCGATGTATCCTCTGCCAAGAATCCAAAATTTCCATATTTATTGAATAAATACGAAAAATAATCATTCCGCAGCGAAACAATTGGCCGGGCCTTATCTACTGCATCCATTACAGCACCGCTGGCAATCATCCTGTAACTATCTGTCGGATAAAGAAACAATATATAATCAAGCCGTTCGATACGCTCCCGAAATTCTTCGTCTTCCAACGGAGCTATACCTTTATTGCAAGGTAAATCCACCCCGAAACGTTCCAACGGCTCAATATCGGCAAAAATACGACCTGTAACTGTAAGTTTTACCTTTTTCATAGCCTGAAGCCTCTCTGCCAACACACATAAAGTATCATATCCTTTAGCCTCGGTCAATACGCCTACGGTTCCGATTTGCAACGGTTTATTCACTTCAACTCTCGGCCTTGTCGAACCAAAAATATAACTGTGATCGACCGAAATAAACCGTTCAGCCAACTCCGGACTCACAGTTTGGCGAATATGGAATAAAATCGAATCTCCCATTACGACAAAATAAAGGCGTGATTTACGTTTAGAGGCCAAGAAGAACCTGACTGCTATTTTTCGTTGTAATTTAACGAAAAATCCACCCCAATTCTTCTTATCCAAAATGAATTCCATCTCGCCATGACAACAAATCAATACTCGCCGCTGGAATATTCGACATAACCAATCCACGGCCAACAGAGAAAAAAGATTGTTGTAGTTGAATAACAACAACTTTTCCGCTCCGGCACACAAAACAATACGGATATTCTGGAACGCACTTAATAGAAGGCGCAATATGTTATTTATACGAGAAAATCCTCCCCCCCAAACCCATAAAGATTTATGATGAATCCGTGATCGATCGATAGAACACCGTTCCAACAGTTGATCCACCCGCTTCCGACTACTGCAACCACTATGGTATTCCACTCGATCATATACCAAAGCACACATCGTCAAAAGCGATGCGTTGAATTGTTCATGTATGGTGTGGTGCGAATAGGTGTCTATATACCGTATCGTTTTCATTAATCCGCGAATCTTTTACCTTTTTTGAGACGGTAACCCCACCGAAAAACAAAATTAGGCAACAAACTAATTATCAGGTGTTTGAATGAACGGCTTCCATAATTAACCACCATCGTTCGACACACATAGCAGCCGTATCCTTGAGCGACCACAGTCAAATTGAATGGCACGTGTTCGCACATCGCCTCAAACAAACGACTGCGGTGATTAGGTTGCGCACGATAATTGTGATCTTTAATCACACCCCATTTATATACCCCGACCCCTCCAAAAGCGGATAAACACGAGACATACTCTTGGTTTCGGATTCGGCGTGTGATACGTTTGCTTTCAAAAAACAATTCATCTTGCTTCTGATCCGGTTTATTTTCACATCCTTCAGGCACGTAGGCGTACAGATCAAAAAAATAAGGGAATTTCGAACAATAATAACGATTCCCATTGGCAAATAACCCTCCCCAATCGGATGGAGCTTTTTCGATCGAAGTAACAATCCCCTCCACCGAGAAATCCTGAACATCCACATCCACTACAATCAAATAGTCCGGCTCCCAATCTAACGACCGCACATAATCCATGTACATATTCCGATAACAGGCCATTTTCTCAATGCGATGCAATGAAGTAGCCGGATTCTTATTCTCTGTCGAAACCTGGGGAATCGTTACCGTACCAAAATCATTTATCACTGCCTCAACTCCCGGACTCCGTATCGCCCACTGTTTCAATGTCTCTTTCGTATCGTCTTTACTATCGTTCTCGATCACCACAACTTGAGACCGGACAAATCGACTCCGCAAAGATTCGATACGCGGGATATTGCGAATCAATGATTCATTGCAATCTCGTGCTAATGCGGCGATAACAATACTTTTCTCAATCATTAACATTTTTTGGGATGATGTATATGAAATATGCAGTCAGCGATTGAGTAATGAACTCAATAATAACTTTTTTCAATCTTTGGGAAACTTCTTAATTAGGAACCGCTGATTCTCATAACGAGTCAACTCTGTCAGATTATTGAGCAATGCCATGTAGTACCGAATGCCGAACGTCTTCTTCACCAGACATAACAATTGTCGGAGCAAGATTACAAATCTTCCTTTCTTTGCCGTCTCACCGGGAGAAAAAGTCTTAAAAGCAGAACTCTTAATCCCACTCAATAATTTATTGGTTTGTAACAATCGATATATACGACTCTCTACAGCAAACGGATTAGGATCAGCAACTTTTTGTTCTAAAGAACGATAGATCCGTCGATGAATGGGCATAATATTTTCACCATTCTCAAACGAATTAAATGAATAGCATAATTTACTAAATTTATCATATCCATTTCGGTATTCTGCCACCACATATTCATCGATCAACGGCTTGAATGACGGAAATTGTTCAATACCATACTTAGAATGCCTACGGTTGAGTACGGTAGGATTGAACGGGTCGAAGCCCGAAAAGTGGAAGAATAACAGCGGGAACAGTTCTTTCGATTCCGTATTCCGGATCATATATGTCCCCTCTGCTGTGATCTCCAATTCCCGTTCGTGCAGGTTCCATATGGCAGGATTGATTCCCATATGATGGGTAATGTGTACATCGTTCGGGAAAAAACCAGGAACAAAATCAAGCCATTTCTGGTCTACATGCAATCCATCTATCGGATCAGCATAACATTTATTTTCCAGTCGATTACACCACCATTCGACGATTTTCCGCCCTACCTCATCGTTTTTTATAGCCCCAAAACCTAAGTTGTAAATCCCTACCCACAATAATTCTTCTTCGGGTACGGAACCAGTATAGTCAATCTGAATATTACAATAATGCGGACTCAACACGATCGATTTAGCTTCAAGCATCGAAAAAACTGGTGTCAGGTCTGCCATGACATACATGTCCGGATCCAGATATATTACCCGATCATATCCGGCCTTGAACAATTTAGCAAAACAAAATGGTTTGATCGAAGTTGAAAACTCAATTACACTATACTTAAAAGCCATTTGCCGCCAAGCCGGAATCCACTCCTCGTCCAGTTCGACCACCGAATCGGGCACTTCGGGTGAGTCTTTCAAGTCGGAGATGAACAGAAAGAAATCGACGTCCGGATTGTGCCGACAGACAGTCTCTTGGAGGGTCAATGCCTGCGCCAGATAATTTTTGGCGCAGATGGTAAATATCGCGTTTTTCATAGACTGCGTTGAGGTGTTTTTTTCCGCAAACCGTCATAAAAGCCCAAAATAATGGCTTTGAGTTTTTTCCATTTATTCTGTTCGCCCAAGATGATTTTTGGAATTCCTCGGATCAAAAAAGTGTGTACGAAAAAATCCTTTTGAGCAAATAATCGAGGATATTCTTTCCACATAATAACGAAATTCCGTGTTATGTGATAACACCGAAATGCCGAATAGTTAAGCGTATGGAATCCCCATCGTGTTTTCGTCAGATTTCCATATTGCTGTTGAAGTTCTATTTCGGGGATGATATATGTATTATATCCCTGTTCCTTAGCCCGATAACAGATCTCTATGTCCACGGCATCAATGCCGAAATCCTCGCGAAATCCGTTTATCTCAAGTATTTTCTGCACATCGTACACGCTGCCGGAAGTAATGACATCCGGATAAAGAAACGGTTCGCAATCAGCCGGGACCAAATGATTCGGATTGACTCCGAATATCGCGCTCCGAGGGTTGGAATCTATCAGTTTTTCGACAATTGGAACCAGGTTCGTAAGTCGATTTGCAAAACGGCTATCCTGGTCCAAGGTCAATAGATGCGTATAGCCATTGCAGGCACACCATTCGAGGACTTTATTCAACGGTTTTGCGATAAGCAAATTTTCCCCGGTTCCCATGACCAGCACATCGTTCGGTTCGGTCAAACGCTCTAAGCTAGGTGTCCCTCCCGGAGTATTATCCCAAACGATCAATTGTCCGACACATTGTCGATAACTCTCCAAATTGTCGGCAAGTTCATTGAGATCGGGGTTATAAATTATAACAACAGCGGCTAATCTCATCACAAAACACTGTATAATACGGCGTTCAGAAGTTTAACCGAAGATTTTTCCGTTCTGAGTTTATGCCGAATAAACATACTTGTTAAGAACTCTGCTATAAACCCTTCGCCTCGCGCAAAAACTTTTTCCCTCATCGGATCGATCAACAGTTCTTTGTCCACTAATGATTTTTCGTGAGTCTGCAAAACATCAAATAGCATCGAAGCATACCGTTCGAATACATCTCGTCGCATGATGGTCATGTTTCCGTAGTACGATTCGTTGGAATGCAGGGAGGCTATGAAATCGGGAAAATAGTCGGGATATTTTCGGGCAATGATTTCTTGGACGAGTTCCATGATGACTTCGCCAAAGATATTTTTGAATAATATACCAAATTCAACGCCACTATGCTTTACAGGCTTAAGAGCATATACGGTATATTTCCCTCGAGCAATACTTCGGCTGATGTCGGTAGAAAATTCATGGGCCAAACGGAGGAAATCATTTTCACGATCGACATAGTGTGCGTTCCAATCCGTGAGCCAACCTCCGATATGTCGAAACGGCATCAGATAGATTGCCAAATAATATTTGATCTTCTCTATAAAATTTCGTCGTGTTTTCGGTCTTTTCATCGAAAATACTCTTCGATAATGGCACAGACCGATATAATCCGAATCCCGGTCGTTTTTCCAGGCCCAATAAGCGGCTGTCATTTCACAATAAAGCGGATTTTTCCGACTGATATTGTCTCCGGTATCGTCGCCAATCGTTCCCGGAATATCGACTTCGGACAACGCTTTGCCTACGTGGATCGGACGATAGACCGAACCGCTCACGATGGGCGCTGGCTTATGGTAAGCCACGTAGATAGTAACCTTGGGCATGACAATGCTTAAATGGTGGATTTGAGCTGCAACACCTGTTTAATCACATGGTGCATGTCGAAATATTGATATTGGGCTAACCGACCTCCAAAAATAACATTTTCCTCCCCTGCAGCCAAATCGCTGTATTGTTTGTAGAGTCGATCGTTCCGGGTATCGTTGATCGGATAGTAAGGTTCGGCCCCTTCGCACCATTCTCCGGGATATTCGCGGGTGATCACCGTATGAGGTTGAGTTCCGAACTCGAAATGTTTATGTTCGATGATTCGGGTGTAAGGGATTTCACGTTCCGTATAATTCACCACGGCATTTCCCTGAAAATTCTCGGTTTCCAGCCACTCCTCCTCGAACCGCAAGGTACGATAAGCCAGTTTTCCGAACCGGTATCCGTAATATTCGTCGATCATACCGGTAAACACCACCTTGTCGGCCAAAGTATCCCAGTCGCTTTTCCCGGCGAGATAATCGACTCCGAGCCGTACATCCGCCTTGGCGAGCATCTTTTCAATCAATACGTTATAACCTCCGACAGGAATCCCTTGGTAGGCGTCGTTGAAGTAGTTATTGTCAAAAGTCAAACGCACCGGCAGACGTTTGATGATAAACGGCGGCAGTTCGGTACAAGCACGTCCCCATTGTTTCTCGGTATAACCTTTGATCAGTTTTTCATAAATATCGCGACCGACCAACGAAATCGCTTGTTCTTCCAAATTTACGGGTGTTCTACCTGCCATTTCAGCGCGTTGTTCCTCGATCTTGGCCACTGCCTGAGCCGGAGTCCTCACCCCCCACATCTGGTAGAAAGTGTTCATATTGAAAGGCAGATTATAGAGTCTGTCTTTGTAAATTGCCACCGGCGAATTGATGTAACAGTTGAATTCCGCCAACGAATTGACATATTCCCACACTTCACGATCCGAGGTGTGAAAGATATGGGCTCCGTATTGATGTACGTGAATGCCTTCCGCATTTCGACAATAAAGATTCCCGCCAATATGTTCGCGACGATCGATCACTAAGCACCGTTTCTCTTTTAATCCCGCTTGATGGGCAAAACAGGCTCCGTACAAGCCGGCGCCGACGATCAAATAATCGTATTGCTTCATTCTTAAATCTTACTATACGTACTACCTGGAAATAAGGCAAGTATTTCATCCACTCGCGCACGATCCGAAACTGCGAACTCCGTTTGCTGTACCCCCAAGCGAATCCCTTTACCGATCCCTAAAGTATGGTATTGCAAAAACTCAGGAGCCGGGAGCAAATACTTGGCCTGCAACTCGCGTAGTCGTTCTATATTTTCTTTTTGATCGGTCATCCCCGCAATCAGCACCATACGCAAAGTTGCAATCTTGGTACGAATATATGATAAGTTTTCTTCAAAATCAACCGTTCTATTATATCGAGCATGCAAAAACGGGTGCCCTACAAGTTTAATGTCTACCAAATAAAAGTCTACATACGGATCGATCTGTCGAATCGCGGGAAAAGGAACATAGAGCGAACTTTCAATACATATACCGATCTCTGCCTCCCGAAGTCGTCGGAGCAACGGAAGTAAACTTTCGGTTTGTAACAGCGGCTCCCCTCCGGAGAATGTTACTCCTCCGATCCGACCGTAATAGGCTCGGTCGGCAACCAATTTATCGAACAATTCGTCGGTCGAATATCGTATAGCTACAGGCGTTCCCTCCTTGAATCGATCGGGCATGCCTAATTTAGTCTCGGGATTGCAACACCAAGGACAGTCGAGCGAACACCCTTTCAAAAATACAGTGGTACGTATCCCCGGCCCGTCCTGTATACACAACCGCTGAATGGCAGTAACCTCAAGCATGATTTTTCGGCATTTTAAGCCGCACTGTTCATCGCGCGTTCAATCAACATATCCTTATATGCATCGGGTAGATCATTAAAATAAGCGCTGAAACCCCACACCCGAACAACCAAATGAGGATACAAAGAAGGGTCTGCTTTAGCCGCAATGAGTTGATCGACATTCAAGACATTGAGTTGCAGCTCATAGACTCCTTTCTGAAAAGCCACCCGGAGAATCTGGACAAATTTTTCTCTATGCCGTACAAACTGATCCGAAAGAATAAAATCGACTACATTTCCGTTGATTTTATTACCCGAATAGTCCAGTTGTCCTGCGAAATCAATAATTTCGGCGAAATCAATCTCTTTGGAAACCGGCGAAATATGAGTAGCAAACGGTTCTCCATTACGCCGACCGTCCGGCGTGGCCGGCGTAATGGTTCCAGCAGCCAGATAAGCCGGAGAACTGAACCCGACTTTTGCTCGAGAACCATTGATCGTCGTTCGTTCGATCTTTCGAGCGACAAACTCCATAATACGCCGAGAAAGAGCCAATACATCCGGATCCGAAAGACCAAATTTTTTGCTACCTAACCATAATCGTTCCCGTAACGATTCATATCCGACATAATTCTTCCGTAATGCTCGACATAATTCTCCATACGAGATCGTAACTCCCGACCCGAACACTTCCGTACTCACATTAAGCAACGAATTAACCGCATTTGGTAATCCGGTCGTTAAAAAACCGTGATAATTATATTTGGCTCCTCCGCAAGCAACATCGGCCCTATTCACCAGACAATCCTCCATCCAAAGTGATTGCAAAGGGGCACGATCAAATTCGATATGTTCTGACTTAACAGCAATACGGTCAATTTCACCGCCCAAGGCATCAAAAAATGCAGCCTCGAATGCCTCATACGAACCGTATTCTTGGCTTTCGTCCATAATTCGCGCCACAATCAACGGCAAATTGATACTATCCGTACAATTGTTCTGATCAAACGATTTGCCAATAATCAACGGTTCCCAGCAAGCCGAAGTTCCGAAATCGACCGTATCGGCTGCTTCATAACCAAACTGTTCCATCAATCCCCTGATTTTAGGATCATTAGCTAATAGTGGCGAACCATTCCCGCGCGACAGACAAGCAATGGCCTTAGCCCAAATCCCATCACTCGTCTGTTCTGAAACACGCAAAATCAATTTCGGATCCGGAACATTCAGTTCTGCAACAACCTCCAGAAACAAATGCGTCAAGTCATTCTCCACATAATCCCCCCCCCTATCTATCCCCGACAGAAGAATCACCTGTCCCGTATCGCCAATCATTCCTTCACTCTTGAAAGCTGTATGTGTTCCCAAAATTGAAACGAACTGACGAATCATCTCCTTAGCCCGCTCCCGATTCAACCGACCAGCCTCAACATCAGCCCGATAGTAAGGTTCCAAGATCACATCCAAACGTCCCAATCCGATATGACGTTGACGATTCATCCACATTAAAGCATTGAAAAAAAGAATTTTTTGGAGTGCTTCATCCAACGACTCAGGAACCGTATCCATTATACGATCCAGGTAGACACGAATACGCCTGTCATGCACACCATACCATCCCAAAGCCCTTCTGCGAATACAATCTATGGCATCGATGGTCAAGACCATCGAACAACTGAAATCATCCGTAGCCTCCTGCATTTTTCGACGAACAGCCCACAGGTCCATAGTCAACACTTTGGCATAATCCTGCGTCAAACTCACCACGGCTTGCGTTCCAGCCGGAATAATACGAATTACTTTCGTATCGAGCGGATAAAAATAAGGTTCTGTAATCATATGCGTAAACCGAATCCGCCGAGCGATGATAGCAAACTGACGAGCGGCAGCCCGATTCGGTTCCAATTCTCTCTCCGGATAAACCAAACAACGTGTACAAGCATATCGAAACACATCCATCACTCTGCGAACCATTCCCCTTCCGGAACGATGAAATGAATAGTCCCGCACGATCAATTCACGCACAGCTCTTAATCGCATAGGGACCAACGGCTTAATCACCTTTTTGAGCAATCGTTTCATCTCAAGTGTAATTTTGTATACAACTTATCCCGGATTTCCATTGCCATCGGATCGCGAAATACAATAAGTTCCAACAGGATGAACGTCATAGCTGAACAAATTGTTATTCCGGTGAGCGACCCGATCGGAGAGTCGGACCATTGAATAAACAAATATCCATACAGGAACATCGGAAGAGAGGCAATTATTGATTGGATCAATGGCCGATAATTCGGACGTATTTGAGGTACTAACCTATACGCAAACCACATCACCATTCCTGTAACAATCGTTTCAGCTACTACGGAAGCCCATGAAGCCCCGACAGCTCCCCAACGCGGAATAAAAAACAGATTAAGCAAGAAATTACTCCCCGTACCGAAAAGAACGGCATATAAAAACCATTTTTCGTTATCAGTAGGGACCAATATCTGTGGTCCGTAAAAATTATTGATTCCGATCAATATCACAAGTAATGAAACAATCATCATCGACGGAACAGCTCCCACAAATTCGGCTCCGAAAAAAAACGGAACAAAAGGCGAAGAAATCACAACCAAACCAATAGTAATCGGCGGAGCCAGAAGCGACATAAACGAAAATGACTTATCGGTTACCCGCCGCAACTCGGATATATCATTTTCCTTATACAAATGTGCGATCCGAGGAATCGCCACCATGGCCGAAGCAGTTACAACAGGCAATAACAATCGACTGATCTTGATCGCTGACGAATAGTACCCCACTTCGGTATATGTCGATAAAAAACCCAGCATCAACACATCGAGCATCGTATAAATGCTTATAGCCAGCGAAGAAAGCGAAAGAACAATCACCGGTTTCAAATGGCGTTTGATTTTTAATCTTCGCCAGCGTAACCGTACATCGTGCCGCAACATATAGACAAATGTCCATACCTGTGCCAACCCGTTCGTTAACGCATTAAGGACCAAATAAAGCAACAAATCATTCGGCGTACGAATCCAAACAAATAAAATCATCAATCCCACCGCCTTGACTATCAGATTCCGAACAGCCGATATTTTGAGATTTTCACGGCCGGTATAATACCAATCGACATTAAACGATGAAAACAGCAATCCTACACCAGCAGCCATCAAAAAAGGCCATTCCTGGCGCAAAGTAGGAACAACAGCAATCGATACAACGTATCCCGCCGTAAAGATAAGCGAACTGACCAGCATAATATTGAATAACTCACTGACTACATAATCACGTTGAATCGGTGCATTTCGTAATTTTCCAATCTCCCTCGTTCCATAGATCGGAATCCCCAAATAAATAAACAATGTAAAATATGAAGCATAAGTTAACGCAAAATTAACCACACCAATATTTTCTACACCGAACACACGTGAGACATAAGGAACGGTAACAATAGGGACCGCAACGTTCAATACATTGATCAGTATATTGTAGATGACGTTTTTAGTTGCCGACATGAAAAAATATCATTTAAGCACTTCCATTTGCCACGCTCTCATAGAGACTGAAGTGATTCTCTTTTACACAAAGGTAAGGATTTCATTTCAATCTACTTGAATTTGAGAATTCAGAGATTTTAACATTTACCGAATAGACATTCAGTTATGCATTTCAGAAGCGAATCTCTATTTTTTAGTGGCAAAAATCTGATTAAAACAATCGGATCGGCCGGGAAACAGTACCGTTTTTCGTATATTCGGGGCATGGAAATCGACCGAAATACGATGAAAAAAAGACTCTTACTGCTCGGAATGGCTCTTGTCGCGACTACCAGCGTCGCTTGCGGGGCCGCCAAAACGCGAGCCAACTCCGGAACGAAGCCGCAGCCCGTGCGGGTGGCCTGCGTCGGGAACAGCATCACGTACGGGATGCTCGTCGAAGACCGTGAACGGAACTGCTACCCCGCTGTGCTGGGTCGGATGCTCGGAGCGGGATACGACGTGCGGAACTTCGGCCACAGCGGCGCCACACTCCTCAACCGGGGGCACAACCCATATACCAAGACCCCGGAGTATGCCGATGCCGTTGCTTTTCGACCCGATATCGCCGTAATCCACCTCGGGATCAACGATACCGATCCGCGGAACTGGCCCAATTATCGGGACGAGTTCATTCCGGATTACACCGCGCTGATCGACAGCTTTCGACGGGCCAATCCGACGGTGAAGATCTACGTTTGCCGGATGACCCCGATCCCGCATCGGCATCGGCGGTTCAAAGCCGGGACACGCGAGTGGCACCGCCAGATCCAGGAGGCCATCGAACGGGTGGCTGCGGCTCAGGGAACCGGACTGATCGATCTCGAGCCTGTTTTGAAAGACCGGCCCGAGCTGTTGCCCGACGCCGTACATCCGAACGTCGAGGGGGCGAGGCTGCTGGCCGAGCGGATCTACAGCGCCCTGACGGGCGATTACGGGGGACTGCGGATGTCGCCGATCTACACCGACCGTATGGTGTTGCAACGCGGATTCGAGACCCGGATCGGCGGCGTGGCCGATGCGGGTCGGACGGTGAGCGTGGCGGTTTCCGACAGCGTGCGGCGGAGGCGGAACGGAGGGGCGAAACCACTCGGCAAGATTTATGCTTCCGGGACTGCGTCGGTGGGCGAGGACGGTCGGTGGGAAGTGCGATTGCCGTTGAAAGAGGTGTTGCTCTCGGGCGTGCTGACCGTCGCGACCGAAGACACGACGGCCGTCTATCGGGACGTGGCGGTGGGGGATGTGTGGATGGCCAGCGGACAGTCCAATATGTCGTGGCCGGTGGCGAACGCGGCCGAGCGGGCCGAAGCGAGACCGAATCCGAACATTCGACTCTTCCGGGCGAATCCGACCTTCGCCGACGAACGAGGAGAGCTGGACAGCACGGAACTCGCCCGGCTCAACCGACTGGACTATATCCGCAACCCGGCCGGTTGGGTGCTGGGGAGCGATCGGAAAGCGATGGAAGAATTTTCGGCCGTAGCCTGGTTTTTCGGCCAGATGCTGACCGATTCGTTGATGCCCGGCGTGCCGATCGGCCTGATCGAGACCTCGTTGGGAGGCGCCCCGGCCGAAGCGTTCGTGGCCCGTCGACGGTTGGAAGACGACCCGACCCTGGTGGACGTGCTCTACGACTGGCGGACGAACGAGATGGCGCAGCCGTGGGTTCGAGACGTGATTCAGGGCAACTTGAAAAAGGTCGAGAATCCGTTGCAGCGGCACTTTTTCGAACCCGCTTACTTGTACGAGAGTCGGATCGCTCCGCTGGCCTCGGGGTACGATGCGCTGGGGGTGATCTGGTACCAGGGGGAGAGCAATGCCCACAACGTGGAGTTGCACGAGCGGCTGTTTCCGGCCGTCGTGGAGAGCTTTCGCGAAGCGTTCGGACGTCCGTCGATGGCATTTCACTTCATACAGCTGTCGTCGCACGACCGTCCCAGCTGGCCGCACTTCCGCGACAGCCAGCGGCGGCTGGCCGAGGCACTGCCTCGGGTCGAGATGGTGGTGAGTTCGGATCTGGGGGACTCGACCGACGTCCACCCGCGGCGAAAGAAACCCGTCGGCGAGCGACTGGCGTTATCGATTCCGCTCGGCAGAGCGATTCCTAAATATCCCGACTTCGAGTTTGCCGCCCGAAGCAACGATACGGTCTATTGTTTGGCCTCTTCAAGGCTTCGCACGTCGGACGGCGAGGCGCCGCGGACTTTCGAGCTGGCGGGCGAGGACGGCGTTTTCCACCCGGCACAAGCGCAAATCATCAACGGAGATGCCGAAATCGCCGTTTGGTCCGATCTTGTCAAAGAGCCTCGATGGGTGCGCTACGGGTGGCAACCGTTCACACGGGCCAACCTCTGCGGACGCTGGAAACGAGGCCACTGGATGCCGATTTCGACTTTCCAACTGCCGGTCGTCCGATCCTCGGGGCGGTAAAGCGGACCGAAACGACTATCTTTGCGACACATAATCCAAAACTCACACACAACACACAGAGCAGTATGAGATTCAAACACACGCTTCTCTACCAAACGATCGGCCTCGGCCTGTTGGCGGGCGGAGTGCTGACCGCTTGCACGGGCGGAGCCGCGGACCAGAGCGACGACCTGGCCCGGTACGTCGATCCCCGGATCGGATCGGCAGGACACGGACACGTTTTCGTCGGGGCCAACGTTCCGTTCGGCGGGGTACAACTCGGACCGACCAACATCACGCAAGGTTGGGACTGGTGTTCGGGGTATCATGCCAGCGACACCACCGTGGTGGGCTTCGCGCACACCCACCTGAGCGGGACCGGGATCGGCGACAAGGGAGACATTCTGTTGATGCCGCTGACGGGGCGCGTTTCGACGCCGGTCAAGGCGGCGAACTACCTGTCGACCTACTCGCACGCGCGGGAAGAGGCGCAGGCGGGTTATTACCGGACCCATCTGGATCGGTACGGCGTGGATGCCGAGCTGACCGCTACGGCTCGGACCGGTTTCCATCGGTACACCTTCCCGGCCACGGATTCGGCCCGCGTGCTGGTGAACCTCTTCAACGGCATCGGCTGGGACGCGGCCGATCAACTGCGCCTGGTGGCGGCCAACGACTCCACGATCGAAGGGTACCGGATGTCGCGGGGTTGGGCGCCGGACGACCGGGTCTACTTCGTGGCCGAATTTTCGCGACCGTTCAGCGGGATGACTGTGTATGCCGACACGACGGTCGTTCCGGCCCGCGACGGGCGGCCGGAACGGACCGTCGTCGTGCCGCAGGCTTATGGGGTGCTCGACTTCGGGGCGTTGCCCGAAGGGGGGCAGATCGAAGCGCGCGTGGCGATCTCCGGGGTGAGCGTGGCCGGGGCGAAAGTCAACCTCGCCACCGAAGCGAAACGCGGCGACGGACAGGTGCGCTCGTTCGACGAGACCCGCGCGGAGGCGCGACAAGCCTGGAACGATCTGCTGGGCCACATGCGCGTCGAGTCGAACGATACGGCGCGGCTGCGGACCTTCTATACGGCGGTTTATCACGCCTCGTTCTTCCCGGCGATCTTCAGCGACGCCACGGGCGAGTATCGCCGCGCCGACGGGTATCCCTCCAGGGACACGAGCGACATCTACACGATCTTCTCGCTGTGGGACACCTACCGTTCGGCCCATCCGCTCTTCACGATCACCGCGCCGGAACGGGTCGGAGCCTTCGTGAACAGCTTCATCCGCATCTTCGAGCAGCAGGGGAAGGTGCCGGTGTGGCACCTGGCGGGTAACGAAACCAATTGCATGGTGGGCGTTCCGTCCGTACAGGTCATTGCGGACGCGATCCTGAAAGATATTCCGGGCTTCGACGTCGACAAGGCGTACAGCGCGATCGCCCTCTACTCGCGGCTCGATGAAAACGGTCTGAAAGAGGTTCGCGAACGGGGCTATATCCCGGCCGACGGCCAATGGGAATCGGTGGCCAAAGCACTGGAATACTGCATCAGCGACTGGAGCATCGCCCAGGCGGCCAAAAAGCTCGGGCGACAGGAGGATTACGAATACTTCCTCGAACGGTCGAAGAACTACCGCCACTACTTCGACACGACGGACCGCTTCATGAAGGGTCGGCTGGCGGACGGCAGCTGGCGGACACCATTCAACCCGCTCTACTCGACCCACCGCGAGGACGATTACTGCGAGGGGAACGCTTGGCAATATACGTGGCTCGTGCCACACGATTTCGAGGGATTGTTCGCGCTCTTCCCCTCGCCGGAGGCTGCGGAAGCGAAGCTCGACAGCACGTTCGCCGTACCGTACGACGGCGGTCCCAACGCCTCTCCGGACATCTCGGGACTCATCGGCCAGTACGCGCAGGGCAACGAACCGAACCATTCGACGATCTACGCCTATGCCTACCTGGGTAAGCAGTGGAAGACGGCGCGGTTGGCACGGCAAATCATGGACGAGTTCTTCACGGATCGGGTGGACGGCCTGTGCGGCAACGAAGATTGCGGCCAGATGTCGGCCTGGTATGTCTTCAACGCGTTGGGATTCTACCCGGCCAATCCGGTCAACGGGGCTTTCGTGCTGGGGAGTCCGGTGTTCGACCGGGTAACGTTCCCGGTGTCGGACGGACGGACTTTCACGGTGGTGGCCGAGAACAACGGACCGCAGAACATCTACATCCAGTCGGCCGTGCTGAACGGGAAACCTTACACCAAGGCATACATCACCTATCGCGATATTATGGACGGGGGTGAGTTGAGGCTGGTGATGGGTCCGGAGCCGAACGAGTCGTTCGGCGCGGCGACGGAGGATCGGCCGCGGTCGGAGATGCAATAGCGGCGGGGATGATGCGACGAAACACGGTGCAAATTTTCGGAAATTTGCACCGTGTTTTCTTTTTGCTACCTTTGTTCGTATTCAAACCGACTTGCCGATGAGATAAACCCTCTTTGTTAGGACATACATAAAAGCGTTTAGCTTCACTTTTTGCTATCCGAAACTTAGACACTTTCATTAGCAACCAAAAGTAAAGCGGTAACGCTCACGTGGCGACACGTGGGCTTTACTTATTTGGTTGCATAGGTAGTCTAAGACCTCGGATAGCAAATAAGATTCAAGGCCCACGCTTTTTGTTTGTATACATTTCCTTTTTTACTCACCAAAAACAAACAAAAAAGCCATGAGAAAAATCCTTCTCTTGTTGAGTCTCGGCCTCGTCGCCCTGACCGGATGTAAGAAAGATTCGACCCCGTCGTTGGTCGAAACCCCCGTTTTACCACCTGCCACCGAAACATTCGCGCCCGGAGCATCGGTAACTATCAAGGGATCGGGCTTCACCGCCGCGGACGAAATCTGGTTCCGCGCTCAGACCAAAGCCACGGACGACATTCAGGCTACGATCACCAAACAGACTGCCACCGAAATCACCTTTATCGTCCCGCAGGGACTTCCGGCGGGCGAACAGACCGTTCTGCTCAAACGCGACGACCAGGAGATGCCTCTCGGCAAAATTACCGTAGCCGAAGCGACTACTTCCACCAAGCTCTATGCAATCGGTTCAACTGACGACAGTGATACCGAGGTTCTTTGGGAGATCGACAAAACCACAGGCGAACTGACCGAAATCGTAAAGTTGCCAACTGAATCCAATGAGGATTCGTTTGAATCTCCTGTAGTGGACCCGACCAACGGCAATATCTATCTCTATCAATGGATTGAAACAACAGATGCGCTCGATCTGTATCGTATAAACCCGGCTAACAAAATGCTTGAAAAAATCGGGCGACTAAAAGAGGGAAACGAAGATACTCACTATGATTTGTGTGTGATTGATAACCGGTTGCATGCTTTGATCGAAAAAGAACAGTATGAAAACGAAGATAATCAAGAGACATTCTACTCTTTAGTTGCGATAGACCCGAATACCGCCGAACAAACCTTAGTCGCCGATTTCGGATCGCTGCACCAGGCCCTGAATATTCCACTTTCCGTATCTGCCGGTTTAGATGGTGTCGGAAAATTTTTCGGCTATGATATGGCTACGAAAAGTTTAATTGTACCGATATTTAAGGATGTAGAGGGCGATTGTTGGCAATTAACTCGATTCGACATTGTCAACCAAAAGATTATCCCCGGAGTCGGGAGTTCTGACAATTACATATCTCTTTTCGTGAAAGATAGCAAGGCTTGTGGGGCATTCTATAATGACGACATAAACACTGTCGATTTTCGATTAATCGACACGGAAAATCTGACGATCGGCGAATCGCTGGGAAGTGCTTTCACGGGGAGTAACAATAAATTCTTTGGGGAGACTTGGGGTTACGATGCTGCCACGGGTAAAGGCTACACGACAATGGATTTTGAAAATTCTTCGGACGAGTATAGTGTCTTCGGTGCTTTCGACTTCAATTCCAAGGAGTTCAAAGAAATCAAGAAATACACCAATGGCATTGTGCTGTGGACGATTTTTAATTAGCGGGTAGGAGCGCGAACGAAGACGGGGCTGTTTGTTTTGTAAAACAAACAGCCCCGCTCGCTTTTCCCGCCTGGTATCCCGCAGCACAGGGCCGGAGCCAGCGCGGGCAAAACCGAGCTGGCGAGGGTTGCGCCCGTCGCCGGGGGTGGCGCCGGGGCGCTGTGCCTACGGCACGCAAAAATCCAATTCTCTCGTTTTCGGCCTTGCGCCCCCCAATCGTCCCCTCCGCAAGCTGCGTTCCGAAAGCCCATACTCGAAAACCGCAATCGAAAGATTGCGCATTCCTTGCAGGCGGCTCCCGAAAATCCTAATCGCTCGCAGCCGTCGCCCGCCCGACATGCAAGCCCTCCCGCCGCCCCCAGCTACAACGCCCGGTGGCCGACCGGACGGGAAAACGACTTGTTGAACAACCAGTTGACCCCGATCATGCTGTAATACTCGAAATTGGACTTGTAGAGTACCACAAGACTCTTTTCGTAGTCCATGCGACACGAAACCGTGATCGCCAGGTTTCGGAGCAGCGTAACGCTCGCATCCACCTCCGCCACCCAGTGCGGATAGTGGTGCCGCATCCGCGGATAACGCTCCGTAACCGCACGGGGATAGGGATTCAGCAAACCCTCCTGGATGTAGCTGCCGATGTTGATCTGCAACCGTTTGAGCACCTTCAGCTGAAGGTCCACGTAGAGCATCGCCTTGAGGTCGAAAAACCGGTAGTACTGTCCCTTGTGGAGCCGCAGACGCTCGTTCACGAAAGCGATCTGCTCCTGTTTGGCGGGCGAGAGCTTGGCGATGTCGGCGGTGTTGTACATGTCCCAATTCTCGAAACTCGCCACCGGCCCCAGGCCGAAACTGAAGCCGAACCATTTGTTCTGGTAGTGCCACGGGCTGACCATCCCGCCGATCTGCAAGGCACCGCGCAACCCCCGGTCGCTGTTGGCGTTGAAGAAGAGCAACGGCATGAACTGCACGGTATGTGCCTGAAGCTCGCCGGTCGTCGGATCGACCCGATATTTGCCTATCGTGGGATTGAACAAGAGCGTCGTTTTACGCCCGAACCCACCGTCGTCTTTCTGTTCCCAAAACTGGCGCGCATAGAAACTATACTCCGTCCGCTGGTTGATGTACCGAAACTTGGCCGAAGCCAAAAGCGTGATGTCGGTCTGTTTGTTGTCCTGGTCGTTGCTGACGGTCATCTGCATCCCCACCAGCCCCGATAACAGCCGCGGAGCGGCGCTGTCGAAAACGAACGTAGTGATCTGCTTGACCTGTCCGTAACCGGCGGTTACGGACAAGACCAATACGAAAAACAGGAGTATCGGATATTGCCATCGCATGATTTCGAGTCGCTCGTATACCCCGCACCTAACAACTTTCATTCCATAATTCGGTCTTTTTTCGCCTTTTTGGGGGAGGCCGGCGATGCACCGTTTTACCCGACTCCGGTCCGCGTGCCCGCGGTGGGGTGCCGCTGGGCACTCCAACCGGGAGTTTGCTCGGAAAGCCTCCGCTGGCGGCGGGCACAGTGCAATTCCCTTTGAAAAATGGGAATATTCTTCACTTCGGCTGCGATATTTTTCTCGCCCGGCAGGCCAGGTTGGTGTGCCCAGCGGCACCGTTGACTCCGGGAATGGGGAGAGGTTTACTGGCCTGCTGATCGAGAAAGCTCGACACTCGAATCGGGTCATTCGGTCGATAAAACCCGGCTCCGGGCGACCGCTATCGTGATAATGGTCGGTTGTATCGCGTCGGCGTCAGCGGGTTCAGTTGGTCGTCGTTCGCATCGGGCTACAATAGCTACTACTTATACTTCCACCTCGGCGAGATTCACCCCAATTACGACGGTAGCTATCGGGCAAGCGCTCTTCAGCTGCGTTGCCTCCAGGAATAGGGAGAGGTGCCGAGCGGCACGCGAAAACTGAACTTTGCTCCGGAAACTTTTGCTGGCGGTCGACCTATTTCTGCTCAAGGAAAACCGCGACCGGCGGTCGCGCGGGCCAGCCGCCGCCCAACGGCTGGCTCCGCAACTCGACGGAGCTCGTTGCGGCTCCATCCAGCGGCAGGCCCGAAAACAACATTGAAACAGCCTCTGCGCGTCGCCCGCCTTACTTCAAGATCTCCCCATGACGAGCCGAAGCCACCCCCGGCGAAAGGCCTGGTGCCGCTCGGCACCCGAAAATTGGAGCTTGCTCGAAACACTTCCGCTGGCGTCGGCTCTGTTCACCATTCTCCCGAAACAAACCGCGCCTGCAAGGCGCGCGGATCGCCGCCTCCCCACGCGGCGGACCGCAACCCTGAATCGCTGACGCGAGGATTGCGTTCCTTGCAGGCGGCAATCCAGAGCCTCTAAAAAATCCACCGCAGCCGTCAATCGAAACAGAGGCGTTGTCCGCGGACCGTTTCGTCGACTCCCCCCGCTTCGGTGTCGTAAACCCGAGCGCCGTTCACGAACGTCGCTCGGACCCTGGCCGTGAGCGTGAGCCCCTCCAACGGCGACCAGCCGCACTTCGACAAGATACGTTCCCCCGGCTCTCCGTTTTCGCGACGCACGACCCAGGGCGTATCCAGGTCGACGACAGCGATATCCGCCCAGTATCCCGGCCGCAGAAACCCACGTTCCGAGATTCGGAACAGTCGAGCCGGCGCGTGGCACATCCGCTCGACCACCTGGGGCACCGTAAAGATCCCTCCGGCCGCCAGCGTCAGCATCGCCGGAAGCGAGTGTTGTACGAGCGGTCCGCCGGAAGGGGCCGAGAGATAAGGGTTCTGCTTTTCGGCCAACAGATGCGGAGCATGATCCGTCGCCACCACATCCGCCAATCCGCTCCGCACCGCCGCCCGCAGCGCGTCCCGATCCGAAGCCGACTTCACCGCCGGATTCCACTTGATAAGGTTTCCCCGCTCGGCATAGTCCGCCGCGCTGAACCACAGATGATGAACACACACCTCGTTCGTGATGCGTTTCTCTTCGATCGGTCGGTCCGCCTCGAAGAGAGTCAGCTCCCGCGCCGTACTGAGGTGGAGCACATGGAGTCTCCCGCCATATCGGTGGGCCAGTTCGACCGCATGAGCCGTCGAACGGTAGCAGGCCTCTGCGCTCCGGATGAACGGGTGCATCGCCGTCGGAATCCGGTCGCCGAAAGCCGCCCGAGCCGAAGCGAGGTTGGCTCGAATCGTCGCCTCGTCCTCGCAGTGAGTCGCCACCAGCACCGGCGAACGACGGAAAATCCCGGCCAGCGTCTCCTCGTTGTCCACCAGCATGTTCCCCGTCGACGACCCCATGAAAACCTTCACCCCGCAAATCCGATGCGGGTCGATCCGCTCGATCTCGGCCAGGTTTTCGTTCGTCGCCCCCAGGTAGAACGAGTAGTTCACGGCCGACACCTCGGCCGCGCGGGCGTACTTCTCCTCCAACAGGTCGAGCGTCGTGGCCGGCGGACGCGTATTGGGCATCTCCATGTAGGAGGTAACCCCTCCGGCCGCGGCCGCTCGCGATTCGGTGAAAATTTCAGCTTTCTCGGTAAGCCCCGGTTCGCGGAAATGAACCTGATCGTCGATCACGCCCGGCATCACCAAAGCCCCCTGCGCATCGAAAACTTCGGTCGCTCCGTCCCGCACCTCCTCCGGACACGCCCCCTCCCCTACCCGACCGATCCGCTGGCCGTCGACCGTCAGCCAACCGCGATACGTACGCCCTTCGTTGCAAAGCAACGCATTATTTATCAGCAACATATATCTTACTTATTGATCGTTTCTCTACTCGACGGTTATTTGGCTGGAATCCGCACCAGCACCCGTGTTCCTCCGCCTCCGGGCCGACTGTCGAGGGTCAGCTCGCCGCGGATCGAACTGATCCGCGACGCGATGTTCGACAATCCCATCCCATCGTATTCCGCCTCGGGGTCGAAACCGACGCCGTCGTCTTCGACCGTGGCCGTAATCCACTCCCGATCGCGCCGGATATCGATCGTCAGCCGACCGGCCCGAGCGTGTTTCAAGGCATTGTTAATCAGCTCGCAGACCACCCGATAGAGGATCACCTCGCGATCCGCCTCAAACCGCGCCTCGCGAAGCTCGCCCGGACGAAACTCGATCCGAGTGGTCGGACACATCGGCTGGAGTTTGCGGATAAAGGTACTCAGCGCCCGCGCCACCCCGAAATTATTCAACACGTGCGGACTCAAGTTGTTGGAGATCTCCGTAAGCCCCTTGACAGCTTCGTTGATGACATACTCGGTATTGGCCAATATCTCGCGCTGGGTATCGTTCATCGGTTGGGTCGAGAGGGCCGAAATGCTCATCCGAACGGACGACAACAACGGACCCAGCCCGTCGTGCAGCTCTTTCGAGATGATCTGCCGCTGGTTCTCCTCGGCCCGGATGACGGCGCTCAAAACGCGTTTTTCACTGTTCCGCCGCCGCTCCTCGCGCAGCGCGAGGTAGTTCAGGATCTTTTTGACCATAAAAACCCCGACGGCGAAACACAGCGACGTCGCAATCCCCACCCAAACATAATACTCCTCACGCATCACCATGATACTGGTCCGCCCGCCGGTCAACGCCGAAAGCTGGCGGGCGAACTCATCGAACCGCATCACGCACATCAACACCAGCGCGATCGTGAACAGAATCCACGACGAGTTGAACTTCGTGGTGTGCGTCAAACGAACGGCGACGCCGGCCGCAAAGATCTGCAACACGATCGATATGACTAACAGAAAAAGGAGTACCATGATACGACGCTAAAGATAGGGATTTTTCCGTTCCGCATGCGGAAATCTGTCCGACGGAATGTCTCGCCCGTGATTTTTCCTCCCGACAGAGGCCCGATTCAAGGGACGCGCGCGCCCATCGGGCATTTTATTGGGGTAGACACAGCCCGGCTCGAGGACCCAGCGGCCTTTTACCCGGCTCCGGGCAGCCGCGCCAGCGGTTCCGGTGCGTTGTGGAGCGTCGGTAGCTATGGGTATAGCTGGACATCGTTTACCTCGGATAGCTACTACGGTTATCATCTGGACTTCCGCTATACCCGAATCTACCCGAGTACTACGACGTATCGTGCGAACGGTTTTCAGTTGCGTTGCCTCCAGGAATAGGGAGAGAGGACGAAGCGGCACTTTTTGTTTTACCCGGCTCCGGTCCGCGTGCCCGCGGTGGGCAGTAGGCCGTGTCTGCTTCAAACAGCGACAATGACGGGTACGACCGGTCGTCGACGATTCCCTTGGGGTAATACCCAACTATCTCAGCTGCGACATTTTTCTCGCCCGGCAGGCCAGGTTGGAGTGCCCAGCGGCACCGTTGACTCCAGGAATAGGGAGAGGGGCCGATCGGCGTTTTGTTGACCTGCCGGTTGTACCACTGACCCGACAACAGCCTGCCGATTGCCTTCCGGGCGTTTAGCCGTGTCCGACGCCGGCGGAGAGACCCAAGAGCCTTAGCGAATGGTGTCCTCCGCTCCGGGCGGCGTCGGACACGCGACTCATTGAGTCGCGGTTTTTCAACCTGCCCAAAGCTGCTTTCGGATCGCAATAATTGCAACAGAATTTATTGTGCCTCCTTCGGCCTGTCGCCCATCCCCCCCGAGGCGCAAAGCGCCTGGGCGACGAGGCCGGCGATTCTTCGAATCGCAATAGGCTGAAACGATATTTATTCTTCGCAATGAACCACGCCCAACGGGCGCGCGGGTCGCCGCCACCCCACGCGGCGGGACGCAACTTCTCGCGAGGCTCGATTGCGCCCTTGCTGGCGGCGACCCAAGCCCAAACCGTAATTGACCGCGCGCCTGCGAAATCATTCTCGATAAACTCTCCGTTTATCGAGTGATTTCGCTACTTAGGCGTGGCGCGCGGATTTCTCTTCGAAAACCGTGTCTGTCCGCGCGCTGGCGGAAATCCTGTTCAAAAGCGATTCACGCTTTTGAACGATTTCCTACCCCAGCAGTCGAGCGCGGAACCATCCGGAAAAGAAACCGTGTCAGACGCGCTCAGGCCGCGCGCCGGCTCGGCCGAAAAACCCTACCTATTTCCGAAAACCCGCCGCGCCAATTCGTCCACCCGATTGACATAGATCACCTCGATCCCCTTGGTCGCATGGCTCAACGCCTTTCGCGCATAGCCCGAGACCACGATAGTCCGGAACCCGAGCCGAGCCGCCTCCGAGACCCTTTGTTCCGTTTTGGAGGCCGGGCGCACCTCGCCCGAGAGTCCCACCTCGCCCGCAAAACAGATGTCCGCATCCAACGCAATATCCAGCCCCGAGGAGATCACCGCCGCGATGATCGCCAAGTCCAGCCCCGTATCCGCCACCCGAAAACCGCCCGCCAGATTCAGAAAGACATCCTTCGTCCCGAGCTTGAACCCCAGCCGCTTTTCGAGCACCGCCAACAGCATGTTGAGCCGCTTGTAATCGACCCCCGTCGCCGATCGTTGCGGCGTCCCGTAAGCCGATGAGCTGACCAGCGCCTGCGTTTCGAGCAGAAACGGCCTCACCCCTTCGATCGTCGCCCCGATGGCGATGCCGCTCAGCGGCTCGTCGTAGTGCGAAACGAGGATCTCCGACGGATTGTCAACCTCCCTCAACCCTTCGTTCAACATCTCGAAAACGCCGATCTCGTTCGTCGCCCCGAACCGGTTCTTGATGCTCCGCAGGATTCGGTAAGCGTTGTTGCTGTCGCCCTCGAACTGGAAGACGACGTCCACGATATGTTCCAGAATCTTCGGTCCGGCGATCGACCCCTCTTTGGTGATGTGGCCGATCATCAGCACCGGCACTTTGGTCTCCTTGGCGTACTTGAGCAGCATCGCCGCACACTCGCGCACCTGGCTGACGCTCCCGGGCGACGATTCGATCCGCTCGGAATAGAGCGTCTGGATCGAGTCGATCACCACCAGCTCCGGAGCCGTCTCGGCCAACTGCGTGATGATGTTTTCGAGCGAGGTCTCGCTCAGGATCATGCACTGCTCGTTGACCACCCCGAGCCGATCGGCCCTCATTTTGATCTGCTCGGGACTCTCCTCGCCCGAGACGTACACGATCGGTACGCCGGCCATTCGGACAGCGATCTGCAAAGCCAATGTCGATTTCCCGATCCCCGGTTCGCCCCCCAACAGCACCAGCGAACCCGGCACCAAGCCGCCCCCCAGTACCCGATTGACCTCCTCGTTCAGCAGGTCCATCCGCTGAAAGGCGCTCCGTTCGACTTTATGCACCGGAATCGGTCGATTCCGCTCCCCCACTCCGCTCCCGCCGCCCGACAACCCGAAATAGTTGTTCGTCGTCAGCGGCGAACTCTTGGCCGAAACGATCTCTTCGGTATAGGTGTTCCACTCGCCGCACGCCGGACATTTCCCCACCCACTTCGGAGACTCGTTCCCGCAGGCGGTACAATAATAGCTCTTTTTTAACTTCGCCATAGGCTTTGATATCTTTCGATTTAGTCGGTTGCTTTCATCCGTCGGCGGGACGAGGGGTCGGGTCTGCCTGCAACGGCAGCCTCTGCGGATACGGTTGGTCGTTGACGATTCCCTTTGAGGGGGGGTAATACCCTACTATCTCAGCTGCGACATTTTTCTCGCCCAGTAAACCCGATCGGTGTGCCCAGTCAAAGGCCTCCGGTTCTGGGCCTGCCAGGCCAAAAAGCGATCACCGCCACCCCGTTGCGCCTCCTTCGGCCTGTCGCCCATCCCTTTCTCCGAACAAACTCCCGGCTGGAGTGCCCAGCGGCACCGACGAGGCCGGCAACCTTTCGGGTTGCATTTTTTGAAACACCCCTTCCCGCCGACAACCGCGCCTGCAAGGCGCACGGGACGGCCACCGCCCAACGGCCGGATCCGCAACTTCGTCGGCGCTCGTTGCTTCCCTTGCTGGCGGCGACCCGTTTTTCAATTCGCCATAAACCACGATCGCAGACCACGCGCCGGACATTTTCCTAAGCGTAATAAACCGCGACCTCTGGTCGCGCGGGCCGAACGCCTCCCACTCGGGAGGCCCGCAATTATGCCGCTTGCGCGTCAAAGATTGCGGCCGCTCCCGGGCGTTCGACCCGGAGCCACTCGAAAATTGGGTTTGCTCAAAAAGGTTCTGCCGTCGCCTACTGAAATCCTCTACGATCTCCCTAGTCGGGCCGAAGCCACCCCCGGCGGAGGGCCGCGTTCCTCGCTTGCTCGGGCGACCGCTCCGCTGGCTCCGGCCCTTTTTGATTTCAAAACGTCTTTGCCCGCGCGCTGGCGGAAAACGTTCTCTGCTCGCGCGCCAGGCGATTCATTCGGATTCGGCTTACGCCGAACCGTTGAATCGCCTCCTTTGGCGTGGCGCGCGAAACCTACCAAAAGCGAAACCGTGTCAGACGCGCTCAGGCCGCGCTGCCCCGCGTGCCCGCGGCGGGCGGGCAATGCTCCGCATTGCTTGGGCCATCCGGCAGTGAAAGCAATGCCCAAAGAGAAAACCCAACAAAAGATGCGGCGTATCGCTATAACAACAGTTTCTGACCGCGCCAAGACTGCAAAAACGAAAAAAACGCCGGAGCGGTAGAAACCGGTCAAACCGCCAATCCCTAATATTCTACGCCTTGAATTTGCGGAAAGTGGCCACCGCCAGGAAACCCATGACGATCGCAAAGCAAGCGAGCGCGACCCAATGCAGGCCGAGATCGGCCGCCGTACTCCCCTTGACCAGGATCATTTTGACCGCCGCGATGAGATGGGCTAACGGATTGACGACATTGATCCGTTGCGCCCAGAGGGGCATGCTTTCGACCGGCGTAAAGAGTCCGCTCATCAGGACAAGAATCATGATGAGAAAGAAAGCCGGAAAAATCGTTTGCCCCTGCGTTTCGGAGAAGTTGGCGATGACGAATCCCAAGAAAAGAACCCCCGCCAAATAGAGCGCCACGATACCGTACAGTACGCCGACGCTCCCCAGCAACGGCACCGCATAGACCGTCCGGGCAATCACCAGTCCGACGGTGAACTGCACGAACCCGATCACAATGAACGGAATCATCTTGGCCAGCATATAGCGCGTTCTGCTCATCGGCGTAACATTGAGTTGTTCGATCGTACCGTACTCCTTTTCCCGGACGGCGTTGGAGGCCATCATCGAGAGCCCGACCACCGTAAGCAGCATAGCCAGAATCCCCGGCACAATGACCGTTTTGTAGTTGAATCTCGGGTTGTACCACTCCTGGACGACCGTTTCGATCCGTACGGGCGGTCTCCCCGTAGTTTCATCGGTCGACGCAGCAGCGGGCAGCAACCGTTCGGCCACCAGTTCAACCCGGAACTCCCCGGCGATCGAATTGAGATATCCGGCCGCCACCCCTGCGCTAAGACCGTCGATCGCCGAAATATGGACCGATATTTCGGGTCCTTGTCCCATGACCCAGTCTCGCTCGAATCGGTCCGGGATTTCGACGATAGCGTCCACCTGCCCCTGTTCGATCATCCGTTCGGCCTCGGCCCACGAAGCCGCCGCCGCGGTCGTCGAGAAATAGCCTCCGGCCTGAATCTTGGTCAGCAACCGACGGCTGAATGAACTCCCGTCGCGATCGATCACCGCCAGGCGGAAGTTTTCGAGGTCGTAGTCGGCAGCCAGCGGCAGCACCAACAGCTGGAAAATCGGGATCAGAATCACCACCCGCAACAGGAACTTGTCGCGGAAGATCTGTAGAAACTCTTTTTTGAGCAGTATGGCGAGTTTGCGCATCGGAAAAGCCGGTTGAGCGGATTTACACTTTCGGAATAATAAAGCTCTTCCTACAAAAGTACGCTTTTTTCCGTACCTCGGAAAACATCGTACCTTTGTCGGTGAAACAACCGAGCGAATAAGATCGAAAAAATTTAAGACAACATAACGAAAAACCATACTACGTAGCTTCAGGTTCCGCACTTGAAAACTAAGAGACTTCACGGCCGCGGGAACAGAAAGCCACATGCTTGTATTGTATCTGACCAAGAACCATCAATACGGCATGAGGGCTTCTGTCCGCGGCCGGGTTTCTCTTAGTACCTCAAGTGCAGGCAGTCGTCCCTCATGCTTTTTCACCATCGAAAGCCTCTGAGATGACAACCCATGAACGACTGCGACCCTGGTTGCACAACAGCCCGACCGTCCTGGTGTGGCGGCTGGCGATCGTGTACGTATTGTTATTCGTGTTGCGCGCGATTTTCTACCTCGCGAACACCGACACCCTCGGCCCTTTGAGCCGGGGCGAGATCCCGGCCCTCGTGCGCGGCGGGATACTGTTCGACACCGCCAACATCTGTTACTGTTATTGTCTGTTCGTGGTGCTGTCGTTGCTACCCTTTCGGATTCGAGAGAGGGCGTGGTACCAGCGAATGCTGTTTTGGATGTGGATCGTCGTAGCCGGCGTGATCGTGTCGATGAACCTGGCCGACACCGTCTACTTCCACTACGCCAAGAAGCGGATCACCGTCGACGAACTGCACTTCGCCGACAACGACAACACCGGACATATCCTGTGGCGGGCCGCGGGCGAGAACTGGTACCTGATTTTGGTAGGCGCAGTGCTGGTTTGGGGAGCAGCGTGGCTCTACCGGCGGGTGAAACCCGCGCCGAGCAGGATCCGCAATCCGTGGGTGTTCGGCGGGGTGTACGGTGCTCTGACCCTCGTGTCCGGGGTGCTGCTCGTGGGCGGCATGCGAGGCGGGCTGAGCCACGC
The DNA here is from genome assembly GCA_029054535.1 of Rikenella sp. Lineage (GTDB taxonomy): Bacteria > Bacteroidota > Bacteroidia > Bacteroidales > Rikenellaceae > Rikenella. Next base: position 40,835 of record JAIDFC010000031.1, read on the forward strand.
CATCCGGCCTATCGCGATGAGCCAGGCCGCACAGTTCGCCGCCTCGCCCGCCAAGGCGTCGGCCGTGCTCAGCAACCCGTTCTGCTTGCTGCGGACGATGAGCAATCGGAAGATCAGCTACGTGAAGTACTTCGCCGACAGCGCGGAGCTGGCCGCACGGTTTTCGCCCTACCACTACCCTGTTCCCGATAGTTTGCGTCATGCGCGGTTCGGGAGCCAGCACGGGAAGAATATTCTGATTTTCGTCCTGGAGAGCTTCAGCTACGAACATTCGGCTTACCTCAACCCCGAATTGTACAAAGGCGAGGTCAGCTACACCCCTTTCCTCGACTCCTTAATGCGAGAAGGTTACCTCTTCCGCCGCGGCTATGCCAACGGGCGGAAGTCGATCGACGCGCTGCCGTCGGTGTTGAGTTCGATTCCGTCGTTCAAAACGCCGTTCGTCATCACGCCCCAGTCGCTGGGCGAGACCCGAGGCCTGGGACGGCTGTTGGGCGAAGAGGGATACTCGACCTGGTTTTTCAACGGGTCGGAGAATAAATCGATGGGATTCGTGGCCTATGCCAAGCTGTCCGGGGTGGAGAACGCCCGCACCCGCGAAAACTACGAAGCACGGATGGGGCGGCAGGATTACGACGGCTACTGGGGGATCTGGGACGGTCCTTTCATGCAATACATGGCCCGCGAACTGGACGAGGCGCCGAAACCGTTCTTCGCGACGATCTTCACCCTCTCGTCCCACCACCCGTTCGTGGTGCCGGAGGAGTACGAAGCGATCTTGCCCGAGGGACGGACCAAGGTGCAACGACCGGTGGCTTATACGGACCGTTCGTTGCGCGACTTTTTCGACTATGCACGGCGGCAGCCGTGGTACGACAACACGCTCTTCGTCTTCACGGCCGACCACGTGTCGAGCGAGGTCTACGGCGAGGAGTCGAAGACCCCGACCGGCAATTCGCACATCGTTTTCTTTATGTACGCCCCCGACGGTTCGCTGCGGGGCGACGATCCGCACACCGCGCAGCAGATCGACCTGATGCCGACCCTGCTGGGGCTGACCGGCTACGAAAAACCCTTCTTCGCCTACGGACAGGACATTTTCGAGGTGCGCGCCGACTCGACCCGGGCCGCTACGGAGGGATTCGCGATCAACTACGTGAACGAAGCGTTCCAGTGGATCACCGACTCGACGGCGATGTTCTTCGACGAACACGACGTAACCCACCTGTTCGACCTGCACCGCGACCCGTTGGAGCAACACAACCTCATCGAACGAGGCGTGCGTCCCGATCCGGCGCAGGTAGAGCGGCTCAAGGCGCTGCTTCAGACCTACTACGAACACTTGGAACGGAGCGACTTCACGGTTCGCCCGGAGGCCGAAAAACGATGATCCCGGCGGGCCGGACGTAACGCAAGCTACGTCCGGCCGTTCTCTCTCTTTTTTCATCGGAATATACTACCTTTGCGACAAAATCCGTCGGGCGATCCAGCCCGACGCATCGATTCGCGTCGCCATGAAGATGAACAAAACCGCCGAATACCGTTTTACGATCGTCGTCCCGGTCTATAACGAAGAGGACAACATCTACGCTTTGGAGGATAGGTTGAGGGCATACCTGCCCTCAACCTATGCAGGGGGGCAGCCCGCCTGCATAGG
>JAIDFC010000310.1 GCA_029054535.1 Rikenella sp.
CCCCCCCCCCCCCCCCCTATTTTTTTTAATGATACGGCGACCACCGATATCTACACTTCTAGCTTCGTCTGAAGCGTCAGATGTTTATATGAGACAGAACAGTGCCTGTGCCGTCTCCCGGTCGATCGCCGACACATAGTCCTTGTAGAACCCCGCCGCAGTCTCGCGTAACCGAGCGACCGTCTCCGGCCTGAAATCCGGCGCATCGGCAAACCGTCCCGCAAAGCGAAGCAGCTCGATCGCCATTGCCGCTTCATTATGGTAGTCCTGCGCAAAAACGTACGGTTCCAGCGAATCGTACAGCACCGACAAACGCCCCGTAACCCCCGCATACTCCGGCCGATCGGCCGCCCACGCCTCGAAACGCTCCTCGAACGCCCGTTTCTTGGCCACCGTCCCCAACCGCTTCAACCCCTTCATCTCGCCTTGCCACTTCTTCCAGGCGTTCGAAACGCTGGCATTCTTGGCCGCGTACTGAATCCGCACCGCCGGATCGGCCGCCTGAGCCCGATTCATAATGTCGAGCCGGAGGGTCCGCAACTTCACCTTATGCGGATCGCTCTTTTCCTGAATATACCGCACCGCCTCGGAGTGGAGGTATTGGTAGGTCCGCCCCGGAAACCCGTACACGAAGGTAAAATCCCCCGGTTCGACTCCTCGCAACGAAATGGTAAACGATTTTTTGGGCACATACGGTACATTATCCGCCGAGTACGGAGCCGGTTTGTTATCCGGCCCGGCATAGACGCGGAAAATCGAGAAATCCCCCGTATGCCGCGGCCACATCCAGTTATCCGTGTCCCCGCCGAACTTCCCGACTGCCGACGGCGGAGCGAATACCAACCGAACATCCTCGAACACCTCGTAGACGAACAGAAAGTATTGATTCCCATAATATAACGCCTCTACCGAAGCCTTATAATGATTCCCCTCCGTCGCCCCCCGAACGACAGCCTGTTTATTTTTATCGATAACTTTCGTCCGTTGCGCTTCACTCATTTTATGAGTTACCCCTTTGAGAATCCGATCGGTAACATCTCGCATCTCAACCAAAAAGCTAACCTTCAATCCCGGATTCGGCAACTCTTCGCCGCGATTCATCGCCGCAAAACCATAAGTCAGGTAGTCGTGCTCCACAGAGCTATGTTGCTGAATCTGCCCGTACCCGCAATGGTGGTTCGTAATCAACAGTCCCTGATCCGAAATCAACTCGCCAGTACAACCGCTTCCGAACCGCACGATAGCGTCTTTCAGACTGGCCCGATTCACCGCATACAGATCCTGTGCCGTGAGTCGAAACCCTTTGGCACGCATATCCTGAACACGTCCCTCGCCAATCAAACTCGGCAACCACATCCCCTCGTCGGCCTGCGAAGCAGAGAGAGCAAAAAGAAGGGACAAGGATAAAGCAAACCTTTTCATATAACTTGTATTTATCTATTTTTCAACTCAATGCGATTTAATAAAGTCATTCAATTCGACATACAGAAGTCGCGTCGGCAACCCCATTACGTTGTAGAACGACCCTTCGATCCGTTCGATCCCCACGTAACCGATCCACTCCTGAATCCCATAAGCCCCCGCCTTGTCGTACGGTCGAAAACGGTCGACATAATACTCCACCTCCCCGAGCGACAAACCTCCGAATGTAACCTTCGACGTTTCAGCCAATTGCCTTTCAGCCCGATCATTCCGAATCACCACTCCGGTAACCACCTCATGCGTTGAACCAGACAAGAGAGAAAGTATCTCGATCGCCTCCTCCCGTCCTTTCGGCTTGCCGATCACTCGCCCGCCGTGGATCACCACCGTATCGGCCGTAATCAATATCTGCCTATCCGTCAATTCTCTCGGATAAGCCCTCGACTTCAAACCCGCCAAATAGAGCGGCACGTCGGTCGGCTCCAAATCCGCCGGCCAGATCTCGTCGACCGAATAAGCCTCCGCCACCCGGAACGAAATCCCCATCCCCGCCAACAACTCCCGCCTCCGCGGTGAACCGCTCGCTAATACAATATCTAAAT
>JAIDFC010000311.1 GCA_029054535.1 Rikenella sp.
GACGGAAAAAACACAACCGCAATACCAAAAACATCACCGCCACCTTCACCAAAATCACAACCCACAACACCCGCCCTACACGCATCTCCCGAAACCCCTCCAGGTAAAATGCCCACACCTTGCGTATCATCCCCTTTTTTGTCCTATTTTTGCTCTAATTATTCATCGCTGGTTTTGTAAAACAATCTTTGGCGACGGGAGGGTACTGTTCTCTTTGTGAACAAAGAGAACCAGAAAAACTTTCGGCGATACTACGTATCGCATGGGCTGCCGTAGTCAAGAGCCTTGTTCCCTTTGTTTTGGGTGGGGACGTTCGGCGTGGGCGCGCTAAGGTAATTCACGCATTACGCGCCCCGCCGAAAGCCCCACCCACACCGTGGGCCAGAGCATTAGATTGCGGATGCCTAAGGAGTAGCGTAGCTAGTTAAAAGTTTTTGGTGCCGCTTTTTTCAAAAAGCGGCAGTTCCAGTCGGTAGCCAATGACTGATTACAAAAAACAGCAATGAATTATAAGGTCAAAAATATGAAAAATACGTTTGAAAGTGCAAAGATTATTCAATTGAAGAGACTTTGCGAGTCGGCGGGGAGTATCGCCGTGGTTTCGCACACCAATCCCGACGGGGACGCCATCGGGTCGGGATTGGCCTTGAGCGCGTTTTTGCGGGGGATGGGTTATGAGGTTCGGTTTTTCGTACCGAACCACTATCCGAAGTTTCTCGATTTTCTGCCCGGGACGGAGCGCGTGGAGATCTACGGCGAGGCGTGCGAGAGTGCGCGGAGCTACATAGCCGACGCCGATCTGATCGTTTGCGCCGACTTCAACCAGGTGGGGCGGCTCGACCGGATGACCGACGCTATCGAAGCCAATGTCATCGCCCCACGGGTGTTGATCGACCACCACCTCAATCCGCCGGAGTACGAACTCAGCTTCTCCGACACCGAATACTGCTCGACGGCTCACATGGTCTACGACCTGATCTGCGCCTGGGCGGGACCGGAAGCCGTTACGCCCGAAATGGCCGTGGCGCTGTACGTCGGGATCGTTACCGACACCGGAAACCTCAGCTACGGGAACCTCACGCCGGAACTCTACCGGGCCGTGGCCGCTCTGGTCGAAAAGGGGGTCCGGCCGATCGAAATCTCCCAGGCCGTCAACACCCAAAGCGAAAGCCGGTTGCGGCTCGTCGGATACCTGCTCTCCGAAAAAATGAAGGTCCGGACCGACCTCAAAACGGCCTATATCACGCTCACCCGAGCCGAAAAAACGCGATTCAACCACCAGATCGGAGACACCGAGGGCATCGTAAACATGCCGCTCGCAATCGACGGCATAGACCTCACGGCCATGTTCATCGAAACGCTCGACTGCATCAAAATCTCGTTCCGTTCACAAGGAGACTTCGACGTCAACCTCTTCGCCCGGGAACATTTCAACGGAGGAGGACACAAAAACGCGGCGGGAGGACGATTCTTCGGACCCATGAGCGAAGCGGTCGCTCGTTTCAACGAAATTATCCAAACCTCGCACCCTTAAACCTGTTTCTTCTTTGAACCGTACGGAACTGTCCCTTTTGACTTCGTCTTCCTCGCGTTACCTCGGTGTAATGTGTAAACGGTCTTTAGCTACGGCGTAGAACTGTTCTCTTTGTGAACAAAGAGAACCAGAAAAACTTTCCCGGATGCTTGCGCATCCGATCACCGTTCTTAGTGAATGGGCTTCGACTTACTTTTGGGTCGGGGTTCTCCGGGGCGCAAAGTCTTTACTCTGCATCATGCGCCCCGGAAGAAACCCCGGCCCAACAATAGGCTGAGCGCTCTTGACTACGGCAGCCCATGCGATACGAAGTATCGCCGGAAGTTCTTTGGGTCCCTTTCTTTCAAGAAAGGGACGGTTCCGTACAGTAGCCAATGAACGGTTTGCAAATACCCGAAAGCAAGACGAGTGAAACGAAAGTAAAGAGAACTGTTCCAGCTCGATTCAAAGAAGAAACAGGTTTAAGGGAGCAAGTTTCGGACCGCTTGTTTGAATCGGGTGCCGCGATCTTCGTAGTTTCGGAAGAGGTCGAAACTCGCACAGGCCGGCGAGAGGAGCACCGTGTCGCCCGGTTGCGCCGCCTCGCGCGCGGCAGCCAACGCCGCCTCCAAAGACGACGTGTCGTAGACCGGCACCACCCCCGTAAACGAGCGCACCAACTTCGCATTATCCAGCCCCAGGCAGACCAGCGCCTTGACATGCTCGCGCACCAACGGCAGCAAGACCTCGTAGTCGTTTCCCTTGTCGGTTCCGCCCGCGATCCAGACCGTCGGGCGCGTCATCGCCTGCAAGGCATACCAAACCGAGTCGACATTGGTCGCCTTCGAATCGTTGATATACTCCACGCCGCCGATCGTCGCCACCGGCTCCAGGCGGTGTTCCACCCCGCCGAACGACCGCAACGTGGCCGCGATAACCGAATCCGGAACCCCGGCACGCCGACAAGCAGCCACCGCGGCCAAAGCATTGGCGATGTTGTGCAGCCCCTTGATCCGCATCTCCGCCACCGGGAACTCGAATCCGCCGCAGTGCATCAGGCCCGTCGCAGCGTCATACCAAGCCGTCGCCTCGTCCCCGCCGCCCGCCTGCGGCGGCGTGTTCTTCACATAAAAAGCCGTTCGGGCAGCCGACAAACCCGGCAAAACCTGCGGCAGAAAAGCCTGCGTCTCCGGGTCCTCGCCACTGTAGACAAACAGATCCTCGGGTCGCTGGTTCTGCACGATCCGAAATTTGCTGGCCACATAATTCTCCATCCGGTGGTCGTAACGGTCCAGGTGGTCCGGCGTAATGTTCAGCAGCAGAGCCACATCAGCTCGAAATGCGAACATCCCGTCCAACTGGAAACTGCTCAGCTCGATCACGTACCAATCCGGCTGGGCCGCAGCCTCCGTCTCGGCCACCTGCAACGCCAAACTCCGACCGATATTTCCCGCCAACTCGGCCCTGAAACCCGCCGCGCGCATCATCTCGTGGATCAACGTGGTGGTCGTGGTTTTGCCGTTGCTGCCGGTGATGCAGACGGTGCGCGTCTGCGGAGCCAGATACCGCCCGGCGAACTCGATCTCGGAAATCACGGGAATCCCCTTCTCGCGAACCGACCGAACCACCGGCGCAGTCTCCGGAATCCCCGGACTCTTCACCACGAACTCAGCCCCCAAAATCCGCTCCAACGTATGCCCCCCCTCCTCGAAGGCAATGCCGCGTTCGAGCAGCCTACCCCGATAAGGCTCTTTCAATGCTCCCGAATCGGAGAGCAACACGTCGTACCCTTTCGCCGCGGCCAGAACCGCAGACCCGTAACCGCTCTCGCCGCCACCCAAGATTACTGCCAATGCCATCTTGCTTATACTTTTTCGTTCTGACGCAAAGTTAATCTTTCGCAAGCATATATTATTGCCGAGCGAGGCAATTTGTCGGATTCGACAATCCTGATTAACTTTAGGAGGTTATCAATCCATTCTCTCATGCGCACCTTATTTTTCATCGCCGGTATCTGTATCCTGACCGCTCTTTTCGGGCAAAAGGCAGAGGCCAAAAAGAAACCTACGCTTCCCGAATCGACCGATACGACCATCTACGAAAAGGTGATTCAGATGCCGCTGTTTCAGAAAAAACCGTGGAAAACGTTCGTCCGATGGGCCGCGGAACGGGTCGAATATCCGCCGACGCTACGCGATCAGGGACTGGGAGGGCGGGTGGTCGTCCGCTTCGTCATCGAAAAGGACGGCAGCATCAATGAAGTCGAGGTCCTCGAATCTCCCTACCTGCTGCTCAGCGCCGAGGTCATCCGCGTGATCGGACTGTCGCCCAAATGGACACCGGCTCGAAATGAAAACGGAGAAACCGTCAGAGTATATGTCAAGGTTCCGTTCTCTTTCGCCATCACCGACCCGCACCAAGACCGCTCGCTCCCTCCACAACTGCGCCAGGCGCAGAGATATTGATTGCGAGAAAGTTTGATTTTTCAGCCCTCTGCGCCTGACGGCACGGTTTTTAGGGACTTTCTTATTCGTCCTCGGCGGCACCCACCTATGTGCCGCGTACAGCGCGCCGACACTCCCGGCGACGATCGCTTTCTCGTCATAAACTTCAGGCAAAACTCGACACCTCCGACTCTTCGGAGTCGGGCGGACCGGCGCCATCCCCCATGCGCCGGCCGGTGCCGCTGGGCACTCCAACCGGGAGCTTGCTTTGTTACTTGTCCGCGCTGGCGCCGAACCGAGGACGATTACTGACGGACTCGGGGCAACTAAAGAATCTGTCTCCCCTATTCGGTCCTGCGCGCCCGCGGTGAGCGAGGGGCGGTGCGGTCCGAATAACGGTTTCCTCGATGCCAAATAAGTCGGCTCCTAAAACCTAAAAAGCATCGAACAGGGCCCGAGACGGAAAAAAGGACCGGAGCCATTCGATATATAGAGAATCCTGCCCCGTCCCCGTCAAATAG
>JAIDFC010000312.1 GCA_029054535.1 Rikenella sp.
AATACCGACTCGCAGAGTCGGTCGGCCCGCAGCCCCCGGCATGCGGAGGGCCGAAGTTTCGCTGCGCTCCATCGTCCACTCCGCGGGCTGCGGGTCGCATACCGCTGGGCGCGATTAATCGGTTAAGCGAAGGCCGGATCTGTTGCGGAATTGGGTAAGCACGACTCTACGAGTCGCCGGCCTCGGAGCGGAGCGAACGCCACAGGCGGGCGCCGGGGGGGCGCGCCCGAGGACGAAGTTTTCTTCGCATAGAACAGCCTGGGGCCAGCGCGGGATGCTTGTAGCCCGTCGCAAGGGGTGGCTCCGAGCTGTCAAGGGGAGATCGTGAAAGAATTTGCTCGGCTCGCCTGGCAAGCAATCGGCAGGCCGTTGTCGGGGCAGTGGTGCAACCGGCAGGCCAGCAAAACGCCCACCGCGCTCGGTGCTCTCCCTATTCCTGGAGGCAACGCAGCTGAAGACCGTGCCCACGGTTATTGCTATAATTGGGCATGACCAGTCCGTATTCCAAGACTAAATCGATGGCTTTGGTATCTATAATTGCAGAGTTCCAGCTGTATCCGCTGTAGCCGACGTAAAACAACGTACCAGAGCCGCGGCTGCGGTAGCCCGGAGCCGGTGTCGCTCGGGACTCGATTCGGCAGCCTCTACTCTCAAGTTTCCGCAGGCTATGACCCGGAGGTCAACAAAATGCAGCAATCACGCGTCCCGGCTCCGGGCCTCCGCGAAGGTGGATACAACAACCGATTGGGAACGTTGTATCATGTCGGCGACTACGGCTTCGGCTGGTCGTCGACAACCATGAACACCATAGCCAGCAGTTTGCTCTTCCACGAAAACGGGACCTACTCGAATAGCAGCAACAACCGTTCGCACGGTTTTCAGTTGCGTTGCCTCCAGGAATAGGGAGGAGAGACGAGAAAATTCAGCGCGCGCGTTTTCATAGACCGGCGGAAATCCGCATCTTTGTAAGCAGAATAGTAAACGAGCATTTGCGCATGAAACATCTCCTCTTTACCGAACGCATGAAAATGGCCGATCTGGTTCATGCGAACTATCGGTTGCTGTTCGTGTTACCGCGATTCGGCATCCAGCTGGGATTCGGCGACAAGAGCATTGCCGAGATCTGCAGTTCGTACGGCGTCTCGGAGAGTCTTTTTTTGTTGGTCTGTAATGTGTACACGTTCGAGGACTTTCTGCCGGATCCGGCGCAGCTGCATGCTTTCACGGCCGACGATCTGACCGGCTATCTGCGTCGATCCCACGAAGACTATATCCGACACCAGATCCCTGAGATTCGTCAACAAGTGATCGCTTTGGCGAACTGTTGCGAACCGAAAAACGGGCGGATCTTGGAACGCTTTTTCGACGATTATAGTCGTGAAGTGATGAACCACTTCGATTACGAGGAGACGGTCGTCTTTCCCTATATTCACACCTTGTCGAAGGGGGAAAGCTCGAACGAAGGCTACTCGATCGGCCAGTTTGAAGAGAACCACAGCAACATCGAGGAGAAGCTCGGCGATCTGAAAAATATTCTGATTAAATATTTGCCCGACCTGGCTCAGGGTAGTTCGCGCAACACCTTGTTGCTGGATCTGTTCCTGCTGGAGGACGACCTGAACAAACATTCGTTGATCGAGGATCGGATTCTGGTTCCGTTGGTCGAACAATTGGAGGAGCGGAGACGATGAACGGTTCTCAGAAAAAAGCCCGTCGAGTGGTCCTTATCGGTCCGTCGGCGATTATTCTGGCCGGGTTGAAGAGTCTTTTGGCGGATTCCGGCAATGGCGAGTTCGAGGTCTGCGGAACGTTCGACAATCCGGAGCGATTCGCCGAACGTGCTCCGTTGCTCAAGCCCGACTTGATTTTGGTCGACCCGATCGTTTTCGATTTTCAGCGTCGGACGGCTCTGCGTTTCTATTTCGAGGAGTTGCCCCAGGTCGCTTTGATTGCGATCGTGTATGGATTTGTCGAGCCGGAGGTCTTGAAACAGTATCACGGATCGGTGTTGATCTACGATGATGGGCGGAAGATCGTCCGTAAGTTGAGGCAGGCGATGGAGGCTCGGCGAACGGAAACCGAACCGGCTGGCGAAGGGTACGAACTCACGGATCGAGAAAGCGAGATTTTGGTCTCCGTGGCCAAAGGGATGACCAACAAAGAGATTGCCGACGCGCACCACATCTCGGTCCATACGGTGATTTCGCACCGAAAGAATATCACGCGAAAAACGGGGATCAAGACGGTTTCGGGGTTGACGGTCTATGCTTTGCTCAATAACTTGATCGACCAATCGGAGATCGAATAATCCTGCGAAGCGGGGAGCGAGGAGTTTTTTTGAGGGGGGCTGTTTCTCCCGAAAAGTGGGGAGGTCTCGGGTTGCTTTTCCTTAAAAATGGGGATTGTCGGCCGGGTGAAATGCACCGATCTTTGTCCTATCGAAATCAGGTGCGAGAATTTATTTTGTAAGCCAACTCAATAAATGCCGAAGAGCCTCTGCGGCCGGAAGCCATGCCGGTAGCAGAGGCTCTTTCTCTGTTTTTTCGGAACCAACTCAGAGGGTTTCCTTGCGGGTCTGCCGGGCGAGAACCGGCCGACCGTTATTGAGGCAGACACAGCCCGGTTGGAGTGCCCAGCGTCCCTTCTCCCTATTCCTGGAGGCAACGCGTCTGAAGACCGTTCGCACGGCCGCTGTAGTAATTCGGGTAGATCCTATCGGGAAGAAGATCCAGGTAGTAGGCATTGCTGCCTGCGACAGTCGACGCCCAGTTGTATCCGGCGTTGCCGACGTTATACAACAATCCGTCGCTGCGACCGCGGTAGCCCGGAGCCGCGCCCATCGAGCGTTTTCTCGGCCATCCGAGTGTGGCCTGTCGAGAGATAAAGTCGGATTCGCGTGTCGAGCGGTTGATCCTATTTTGACCCCCGGCTCCGGGCTTCCGCGATGCCGGAGGACGAGGGGTCAGCGCAGGCGGTACGTTGTATAACGTCGGCGACCGCGGGTTCAGCTGGGCGTCGTCCTTCACGGGTACCGGCACCTACCGCTTGTACTTCAATTCCGACGGGATCGACCCGAATTATAACAGTTTCTACCTTGCGTACGGTTTTCAGACGCGTTGCCTCCAGGAATAGGGAGAGAGTCTGGGGCTAAAAATTGAACTGGATCAGTAGTTGTGCTCGATGAGCGAATCCTATCGAGTGGTCGGCGTTTTTTCGCATCCCGTACAGATACTCCGCACCGACCTGAAAAGCCGGTGATATTTGGTAGATGAGATTCCCGGCCACGTATTGCGACAACCGATAGGTGTCCGGAGCCTGAGCGAAGTAATCGTTTCTGTCCCAGACGCTCACTTGGCTGTATACCGCATTGAGCTGCCACTTCGGCGCGAAAGCGTACTGGAATCCGGCAAGCCACCCCATCATCGGGAGGGTTTGCAGTCGCCCCGGTCGGTCCGGATCGGATACCAAGTCGTATCCGTTTCCGTCCAGGTCCTGGAGGTAGTTGCCGATCCCCCGGCCGTAGACGATCTGGCCGAAAAGATCGATCCGTGGACCGACCGCGATCCGGCCGCTCAGCATAGCCGCCCAGCCCAGTTCGGTCAGAGTCTGTCGGGCGATGTCGTCGTAATAGTGCATCGTGCGGAGGAGTCCCGATGCGCGGAGGTGGCTGCGACCGTCGTTCCAGTTGTACTGGACGTAGAGCGGGATGTCGGGTACGCGTTGCGGAAGGGTATAAGCTGTTTCGGCCGAGAGTACGGTGGCGCTCGCGTCGGGCATCTCGACGGCGATGGCCGCTTCCCAGTGCGGCGAGAACTGCCGGTGGTAACGGATCATGAGGTTCCGGCGGTAGGTGTAGGCGTTCGGACCCTGCACGTCGATGGTGCGCGGGATAGATTCCTGGTCGGCTAACGTGGTGATGGTCTGGCCGAAGGTCAGTCCTTTGAACGAAACGTAAGCCTGGCGGAGTCTCAGAACGTTGTTGCCGCCCCGGAAATCGGTCTCGATGTAGGTCTCGATCGGGCCGAGCGGACGGCTCTGAACGATGGTTCTGAAAAACAGGCGCGTGGCGCTCACATCCATCCGGAATTGTTGGCGGTCGGAGGGGGTCGGACTCATCGGAATGTCGTACGGGATGAAGTCGCGGTTATCGATGACGTTGTCCCAGTCGTATCGGGTGCGCAGGCTGACGAAACCTCCGATGCCGAAAACGGCTCGGTTGGCCCGGTCCGAGATCAAAAAGGTCGGGACGCCTGCAGTCTCTCCCCCTGTCGACGCGTAAAGACTCCTGGCTCGCTCTTTCAAAACTCGAGCGGTGTCGCTTTGCGGATCGGCGCCGATGATCCAGATCGTGTTGTGCCGACGGTTCGGGGCGGCTTGGAGAAGCGTGTCCGCCGGGTTGCCCATGGTCTCGGCACCCTGTGAAACGGACCACGAAAAAGCAGAGGCGACGCTCAGTAGGCCGACGTAAAATAGTTTCATCGATACTTCGTATTTACAAATAGTCCTATGTGGCCAACCGAAAACAAGATCTGTGCCACTTTTTTTGGGGTGGCGTGTTCGCGGTAAGCAAGGGGCTGTCGGGTCGTAGCCTACGGCCCGCGCAATCATCCGATTGCGGTTTCTGGGGACAAGCGTATTTCGGTAACTCGCGACCTGAAAGGTTGCCGGCCCTGTCGCCCAGCGGCGAAGCCGCTCTGGGGGGTGGGCGACAGGCCGAACGAGGCGAGAAAAATTGCCAATCGCAGTCATTGCGACTCTTTGAGTCGCGCGAACCGCCGCCATCGCCCGCGGCACCTCCCTATTCCTGGAGGCAACGCAACGGATAACCGTAGGCACGGTAATCGTTGTGATTCGGGTATACCCCGAAATCGAAGCTAAAACGGTAGGCGGTGGTGGCCTTAACCGTCGATGTCCAGAGGTCTCCGCCGAGGCCGACGTAAGACAATGTACCGTATCCGGCATAGGAGCCGCTGTCGCGGAAGCCCGAAGTCGGGGGCGCGTACCCGCTGCCGCAAAAGAACGATTCCTCAAAAAAACGGCAGCTGCTCCCGCTCCGTCGTTGAGTATGCAAATATATAGTACCTTTGGCAGTATGAAAAGAGAAGAGTCCGAGATATTCGTTATTGGGGAAGGAGCCGAGGAGGGGACGTTGCTGCCCTTTTTGTTCGCTCGTTTCGCAGGTCGTAGCAAAACGACCGTCAAGTCTTATCTGGCGCATCGCCAGGTGTCGGTGAACGGGTGTATTACGACCCAGTTCGACACCCCGCTCCGACCGGGCGATCGGGTGGAGATCAGTTTCGGCCGTGCCAGAGAGGCGATTTCGCACCCGATGCTGCGAATCGTCTACGAGGACGACGACCTGATCGTCGTCGAGAAGCGGAACGGACTGCTGTCGGTGGCTACCGACAAGCAGATCATGCGCACGGCTTACAGCATCCTGAGCGAGTACGTGAAACGCGAGGACCCGCGGCGGAAGATCTTCGTACTCCACCGCCTCGACCGTGAGACGTCGGGCCTGATGATGTTCGCCAAGAGCGAGGAGGTGAAGCGGCGGGTCCAGAGCCGGTGGGAGGAGACGGTGGTCGAACGCCGGTACTTTGCCGTGGTCGAGGGGAGGATGGAGCAGCCGAGCGGAACCATATCGACCTACCTCACCGAGAGTCGGGCGATGAAGGTCTATGTAACGAACCGGGAGGAGGGGAAGATTGCTCATACGGGATTTCAGGTTTTGAAGTATTCGGATCGGAACGACGTAACGCTTCTGGAGCTGGAGTTGGCGACCGGGCGGAAGAATCAGATTCGGGCCCATATGGAGTATGTCGGTCATCCGATCGTGGGGGACAAGAAATACGGGTCGAAGCGTGCTTTGATCGGTCGGGTGGCTTTGCATGCCGGGGTGCTGAGCTTCATCCACCCGACCTCCGGCGCGAGGCATGACTTCGCGACGCCGATCCCGAGGAAGTTTACCGAACTGTTTGAATAATACCTATTTCGGAGGATATGAAAAGAGAGATTCTGACGGGCGTTTGTCTGTTTTTGCTGGGGTCGTCTTGTTGGGCCGGCGGTCGGGCGGAGATCGAGGAGGCGTTGCGGAAGTACGTCGACGAGCGGGCGGATCGGGCGAGGATCGGCGTGGCGGTGGTTACGGATCGGGGGCCGGTGTTCGGTGTGCGGACTGACGAGTCGTTCCCGATGATGAGCGTGGTGAAGTTCCCGTTGGCGTTGACCGTCGCCCGAGCGGTCGAGGAGCGGGGAGGGACTTTGGCCGATTCCATCCCGGTCGGTCGGGAACAGTTGCATACGGATACCTACAGCCCGATGCTCAGCCGCTATTCGCCCGAGGCGGACCACCGGATCGCCATCCGAGAGCTGTTGGACTACGCCTTGCGGAGCAGCGACAACAACGCTTGCGATATCCTGATGGAGTATGTCGGCGGGGCTTCGGTCGTCGATCGCTATGTGAAGGGGTTGGGGATCGGCGGGGTCGAGGTGAAGTGGGACGAAAACGATATGCACGTCGACGTGATGCGTTGTTACGAGAACGCCTCGACGCCGGCGGCGATGGCGCGACTCGCCGACCGATTCGACCGGCGTTTCGACGATCCGCGGTCGCGCGTCGTCAAACGGATCATGGAGGGGTGTGAGACCGGTACGGATCGGTTGGCTCGACCGTTCGTCGGGAATCCGGCCGTCGTGGTCGGGCACAAAACAGGAACCGGACCGGTCGATCCGAACACCGGGCGGATCATGGCGATCAACGATGTCGGGTATGTCCATTTGCCGGACGGGCGGCGGTATGCGATTGCGGTTTTCGTCGCCGAATCGGCTTATTCGCCGGAAGAAACGGCGGCTCTGATTGCCGATATTTCCGCACTGGTGTGGAAGGGGCTGACCCAAGGAGGAAAGGGGAAGAAACCGAACAAAGCCATGCGCGAAGAGGCGGATGCTTTTCTGCGGGCGATGCCTCAGGGCTTGCAGACCGAGCAGGCGAGGGCTGTTGCTCGGGCCGTCGAGGGAGATTACACCGAGTTGCGGGCGGTTCGGGCGGCTCGAAACCAACCTCCGACGCTTTCTGCGAATGTTGCCGTACGGGAGTTGTCCGCAACGCTGCGCTTA
Organism: Rikenella sp.; assembly: GCA_029054535.1. Lineage (GTDB taxonomy): Bacteria > Bacteroidota > Bacteroidia > Bacteroidales > Rikenellaceae > Rikenella. Next base: position 7,117 of record JAIDFC010000312.1, read on the forward strand.
TACGAACCGGTCGGGGGGGCAGAGGCGGGGAGGCCGTTGCCGTTGTTGATCTACCTGCACGGCGGCGGGTGGACTTTCGGGAGTATCAACAGTTGCGGACGTTTCTGCGACGCGATGGCGGCGACGGGACGGGTGAAGGTGCTGGCGGTCGAGTACAGGCTCGCGCCGGAGCATCCCTATCCGTGCGGCTATCAGGATTGCGTGGAGGCGGTGAAATACGCTCTTGCACGGGCGTCGGAGTTGGGTGTCGACCCGGGGCGGATCGTCGTGGGAGGAGACAGTGCGGGGGGGAATCTGGCGGTGGCCGCGGCGCTCGATCCGGAGTGCGTCGGGAAGATCGAAGCGCTCGTTCTGTTCTATCCGGTAACGCGGGCTTTTGCCGACGGATCGGCTTCGTGGGAGCGATACGGCGAGGGATATGCGCTCGACACGGCACTGATGAATCGGTTCAACCAGGCCTATGCGTCGCGGATTCCGTCGGGAGATTCTCGGATCGACGTGGGGCTGGCTTCGGCGGCGGAGTTGGCCGTGTTGCCGCGCACGCTGCTGGTGGCAGCCGGTCGCGACATCCTGCGAGACCAAGGGATGGAGTTTGCCCGCCGGCTTCCGGCCGGGAAGGTGCGTCGCATCGAGTTTCCGGGAGCGGTCCACCTCTTCATCACGGTGCCGGGACAAGAAACGGCCTTTCGCCGTTCGGTAACGCTCGCCACCGACTTTATCGACCGCAGGAGAGGGCGGTGAATGTGCGGATCATCGTACTTCTTGAAGAATCGTTTCTCGATTCGTTCCGTACCGCGCGTTCGATGATTTCTGTCGAAAAATATGTGTATAGTCCGACCGTTGTGCCTATTTTTTTCGATACAGAAGCGGTTAATTTGATATACAGAGCGGTGTAAATCTGATCCGTACAAGTGGCGTGAATTTTATATGTTTGTAACTAATTAACCGTCTGTTACTTAAATTGTTACAAGCCGCATTTGCCAATTCGACTACAGTGATTTAATGCAATTGAGTTATAATAGTCCGATTATCAAAGGAATATAACAATTTTAACTTTTCGCGACATACAGATGCGCGTACAAAATCATTTAAATAGTGTTTTGTCGACTCTGTATTTGTGTTGTCCAATATTGATTATATATTTCATTTATATAAAAGTGCATTATGAACCACCGACCTTCCGGATTACCACTCACAAGGGGAGTTGCGTTAAATGCAGCCTTTTGATAAATCATACGGCACTTAGTCGTAAATGAAATCTCCTCTTTAGACTTGTCGATAATATCTAACTTTACCTCAATCTCTGATATACAAGGGGCACAATCTTTAATAGAAACAATCTTGTAATTGATCAGAGATAAATCACCGATATAACTTTTAATTTCTTGAATATATTGTCCCTTGCTTGCTTTATTGTGATGTCTTTCTATAATATCATGCAGTTTCCCATAATTCTTTGTTGAGAAGAAAGTCATGAATTCAGAAAATCTTTCTTCTGGTGAATTACTGAGACAAGATTCCTTTTTAAGATTAACATTATTGATGTATTCTTCTGAAATTTGGCGCGGTTGCCATTTTTCAATTTCGTCTTTCATTTTTTCACGCTCCTCATATTGCTTCTGTGCAGAGGTTAATGTTTCATGAAATTCCTTTAACTGCTGAAGAATACTTTTGGGTTTAGAAGGTTCCGGCTTGATGTGTTTTCCACTTTCATATTGTTCAACCCAATCACCCACTGCAAATATTGTGGCCAAGCATTTAGTTGCCACTAAAGCATTATCGTAGTTGATATCTTTTCCATGCAGAATACCATTGCGATAAGGTAGAGTTAT
>JAIDFC010000313.1 GCA_029054535.1 Rikenella sp.
ACCTTGTTGAACCAGGCGTTGGTAAAGGACAATAAGTTGACGGTGGCACAGTTCATTCAGAATGCCAATAAGGCGGCTACCGTGGTGGCTTACAAACGCTTCTCGCTGAACGACTAACCGAACTCTCTCTTTTGGCGGGGAGGGGGGGCGAAATTCCTCTTCCCGAACCATTCAAAGCCTTTTCCCGAAATCGGGGAAAGGCTTTTTTTCATTACCTTTGTTCTCCACGCCTCGAATTCGAGGCAAACCCTCGCAACCTTCTCCTCACGATGGCCGAACACCTGACATTACCGCCGACCGACGATCGGAAAACCCGCTACACCGCCCTACTCCCGCAGTTGGAAGCATTGGTGGAGGGCGAGAGCGATCCTGTGGCCAACATGGCCAATGTCGCAGCCGCGCTACGAGAGACTTTCGGATTCTTTTGGGTCGGTTTTTATCGAGTGGTAGGCGACGAGTTGGTATTGGGGCCGTTTCAGGGATCGCTGGCCTGCACACGGATCGACTTCGGCCGGGGCGTCTGCGGAACCGCATGGAACGAACGGCGCACCATTCTGGTGCCTGACGTAGAAGCATTCCCGGGACATATCGCTTGTAGCTCGGCTTCGCGGTCGGAAATCGTCGTACCCTTTTTCGACAGCTCCGGGGATCGAGTGGTCGGTGTTTTAGACATCGACAGCGACCGGCCCGATGACTTTTCGGAGACCGACCGAGAGGGTTTGGAGGCTTTGATGCAACGAATCGGCAGAAAACTGCAACATGAAAATAACTAGACTCGCTTTATTACTACCCTTATTCTTAGTCGGTTGCACCGTTGTAATTCAACCGAAGAAAGAGGTCGTTTTCGTATCGATACCCCCACTGCGATGGGTGGTTGCACAGATCGTCGACACGGCGACTACACGGATCGAAGTTTTCGTACCGGAAAGCTCGTCGCCGGAGAGCTACGAACCGACCGTACGACAGATACGAGCACTGGCAGATGCAAAGGCTTATATTTCGATCGGACTGATCGACTTCGAACAGGTGTTGGAGGGGCAAATCAAAGAGATCGCTCCGAAGACTCCCCTGCTGAATCTGGCTGCTTCGGCAGGGATCGAACCGTTGCCAGAGATTCGACACCACCAGGATCAGCAACACGACCTGCAAGATCCGCACATTTGGCTCTCGCCGCGGCGGATGGCAACGATCGGGCAGGAGGTAGCTCGTTTTCTCGGGGAGTTGACACCGGATTCGGCATCGGCCTATCGGGACCGTGCACAGAAGCTGGTTGAACGGATCGACACGCTCGACGATCGACTCGATCGGATCGCTCACACTGCTCGGCGCAAACAATTCGCCATCGGGCATCCGGCTCTCGGCTACCTGGCCGACGACTACGGATTGCAACAGATCGTTATCGAAGACGAAGGCAAGGAGCCGAGCGTCCGGATGATGAAACAACTGGTGGATTCTTTGCAACGCACAGGGGTAAAATCGGTTTTGTATCAACGCCAGACAAGCGATGCAGCCGCACGGGCGATCGCTCGGGAAGTGGCAGGAGGACGAGCCGTGATGTTCGACCCGTTGGTCGAAAAGTGGCTGGACAATATGCACGAATTAGCCGATACCCTGCAAGTTATCCTAAACGAATAAGCGGTATACAAAGGTTATGGATTTGGTCCGAATCAAGCATCTGGCAGTAGGTTACCCCGGCGAAGCGCCGGTGGTGAGCGGGATCGACCTGACGATCCGCGAGCGGGATTATATCGGAGTGATCGGGCCGAACGGCGGCGGGAAAACCACATTTATCCGAACGTTGGTAGGTGCGCTGGCACCGCTGAGCGGAGAAATCGAATATGTCGACGGGGGACTTCAGGTGGGTTATCTGCCACAAATCAAGCGGATCGATCGGAATTTCCCGATCACGGTCATCGATGTCGTCTTGTCGGGACTAGCAGCTCGCAAAGGGCTGTTCGGACGATATGGAAGGACAGATCGGAGGCGTGCTATGGATCTACTGGTCGAGATCGGAGTCGACAAGTTGGCGAAGCGGACCATCGGAGAGCTTTCGGGAGGCGAGCTACAACGGGTGCTACTCTGTCGGGCTTTGATTTCGGATCCACGACTATTGATCCTGGACGAGCCGACGACGTTCGTGGACAACCGGTTCGAGAAAGAGCTATACGAACTGTTGGCGGGATTGAACGAACGGATGGCGATCGTCATGGTGTCGCACGATTTGGGGACTGTGAGTCGGTATATCAAAAGCATGGTCTGTATCAACCGCTGTTTTCACTACCACCCGTCCAACACGATCCGGGCCGAACAGTTGCAGGAGTACGACTGTCCGATCCAACTCATCTCGCACGGCCCGATACCGCACACCGTCCTCGGAACACACGACGGCTGTGCTTGCTGCGAACGTAAGACATTCAACACCAAATAGATGATCGAATTCCTCCAAGAGATATTCACTTACCGGTTTCTCGGGAACGCGGCCCTGGCAGCGGTACTGTCCGGAATCGCCTGCGGAATCGTGGGGAGCTATATCGTTTCGCGACGGCTGGTGTTTATGAGCGGCGGACTCACCCACGCTTCGTTCGGCGGGATCGGAATCGCATACTACCTGGGAGCGAATCCGTTGATCGGGGCATTGATTTTTGCGATCGGTGCGGCACTCGGCATCGAACTCTTCAGCCGGCGAGGGAAAGTCAGCGAAGATGCGGCGACAGGGATCTTATGGTCGGTCGGGATGTCGATCGGAATTATCTTCGTCTTCCTGACACCGGGCTATGCACCGAATCTGATGAGCTTTCTGTTCGGAAATATTTTGTTGGTAGACGGAACGAACCTACTGTGTTTGTGCGTGTTGGATGCTACATTGGTCTTACTGCTCGGAGGGTGCTATCGGGCGATCGTCTACACGGCTTTCGACCGCGAGTTCGCAGCGACCCAACGACTGCCGGTCAAGGCGATCGGATATATGGCCATGGGGTTGATTGCAATAACGATCGTCCTGAATATCAAGACGATGGGAATTGTTCTATTGATGTCGCTACTGACGATGCCGGCGGTGATTGCCGGCACCTTGACTCGCGACTACAAGCGGATGACCTACTGGGCTTGTGCGATCGGGAGCACGGCGACGATCGTCGGGCTGTATGTCAGCTACGTGAGCAACGTGCCGGCCGGAGCAGCTACGATTGCCGTGTTGGCGGCAGTATATGGAGTAATCAAAGGGGTACAGGGGGGTGTCAATCGCCGCCGCACGCACTCCAGGCGCCCAACGAAGGCGGTCATTTCACCCGAATAAGGGTCAGCCCGTCGCGCAACGGGAGAATGACTTTTTCGACCCGAGCATCTTCGCGCACCATCCGATTAAACTCCAAGATCCCTTGCGTCTGCCGGTCATTGCGGGCGACGGAAAGGTCTCCAGCGGTCTCCGCCGCCACTTTCCCGTACCACAACACGTTATCGGCCAGGATGATACTCCCCGCCCGGACGAACCCTCCATC
>JAIDFC010000314.1 GCA_029054535.1 Rikenella sp.
GACACGGTTTCCCGTCGCCCGCCCGCCTAAGTAGGAATTTCAAAAGTTTCGCCCTTGGCGAAATCTTTATGAAATTCCCGCGGGCGACGGCTGCGGCAGATTTTTTCAGCGGCACCGGATTGCCGCCAGCAAGGGAAGCAACGAGCACCGACGAGTCGCGTCCCGCCGCGGGGGATGGCGGCGATCCGCTCGCCTTGCAGGCGCCGTTTGTTGCGGGAGAATGGCGAATAGGGTCGAAGCTAGCGCGGTCGCAATCGAGCGTAGCGAGAATTGCGTCCGTCGCCGGGGGTGGCGCCGGACCGCGCGATCAAAGAGCGCGGTTTATAGTGAAACTGCAAATCATTCAGCGCGCGGTCGAGGATTGTTTTCGGGTTAGCCGCTCAGCAGAGCCGTAACGAGTACCGCTGAGTTGTGTTCCGCCACGGGGGAGGCGTTCGGCCCGCGCGATCAAAGATCGCAGTTTCTGGGAGGCAAGCGAGTTTCATCGATTTGCAACCTGAAAGGTTGCCGGCCATGTCGCCCAGGCGCTTTGCGCCTCGGGGGGCGACAGGCCGAATGAGGCACTGCAGGATGGCTCCGGCTCGCGCACCCTGGGGGCGCGCCCGAGGAAGAAGTTTTTTTGAAAACACATCTCGTCCGGTAGATCCAGAGCGCCCGAACTCCCGCCCCCCCTTTCGAGGTGGACGCGAGTAGGTTCGCGCGCCGAGCGGTACCGGCCTTAAAACAAAATGCCCGATTGCGGAGGTTTAAAGCAAAACGAAAGTGAAACGCCTTAGTCCTCAAACAAGTAGTCAAGGAAAAACGAATAAAAATTAACCATACAAATCTGAATACGAAGCGATGATGAAACAATGGATGATGTTGGGCGCGGCCGCCTTGATGATGGTCGGTTGCGCGAAGAAAGGCTATCAGGTCAAGACCATGTTCGAGGGGGTGGATGACGGGCAGACCGTTTATCTCTCGGTGATGGAGGGAAAATTACCCCGGTTGGTCGATTCGGCCGTGGTGGCGGGCGGTGCGGCTGTCTTCAGCGGCGAGCTCGTGGTGCCGATGCTGGCGCAGATCACTGTGGGGGATCGCGAGGCGACGCCTGTGGCGTTGTTCTTCCTGGAGAACAGTCCGATCGTGGTGAGCGGACCGGTGGAGATGCCGGATAGCGTGCAGGTCGTGGGGTCGGCGGAACAGGATCTGTATGCAGGATTCCTGGCGGCGGTGGATACGGTCGGAGATTACGACCGGTATATGGAGATCGGGCGGCGGTTCGTCGACGAAAATCCGGGGAGCGTGGCGGTGGCTTACGTCTTCTTCCGGCGGCTGGCTTATGCGATGGAGTATCCGGAGCTCAGGGAACGGGTCGCGAAATTTGACAGCACGTTGCGCGAAAGGTCGGTATACCTGAAACTCGTGGACGAAATGGCCGATCGGTTGGAGGCGACTTCCGCCGGACATCGGTTCGTCGACTTCACGGCGGCCGATACGGCTGGAAATCCGGTGGCGTTGTCGTCGGTAGCCGGACGGGGAAACTATGTCTTGTTGGACTTCTGGGCTTCGTGGTGTCGGCCGTGCCGGATGGAAAATCCGCATGTCGTGGCAGCCTACAACCGATTCAAAGACAAAGGGTTTACGGTCTTCGGCGTGTCGCTCGACCGGCCCGACGGACGTCAGGCCTGGATCGACGCGATCCGGAAGGACGGATTGGCGTGGACCAACGTCAGCGACCTCAAATTCTGGGAGTGCGTGCCGGCGGGGATCTACGGGGTGAGGTCCATTCCGTCGAACGTGTTGATCGCGCCGGACGGGACGATCGTGGCCCGGAACCTCCGCGGAGAGGCCTTGACCGACATGCTCGACAAGTTGTACGCTACTCCTGAGGAGACCCGAGAATAGCAAGCTCCTGATCGAAAACTGACCAGATGTTCGATATAGTAAGATTCGAAAATCCGAGGGTATTGTGGCTGCTCCTGGTACTCGTGCCGATGGCGGTCTACTACGTCTATCGTACGCTCCAGGGCAGGGCGGCGATCCGAATTTCGACGACGGACGGGGTGAGACGCTTGCGGCGTACGTACCGTTACTGGCTGAGGCACACGCCGTTCGTCCTCAGGTGCGGGGGCGTCGCGGCGCTGATCGTCGCCATGGCCAGGCCGCAGGATGCGGAGGATCGGCAACAGGTCGACGCCGAGGGGATCGATATCGTCATGGCCCTCGACATTTCGAGCTCGATGCTGGCCCGAGACTTCACCCCGGACCGATTGGAGGCGGCCAAGGAGATCGGAGCCAGGTTCATTCTCGAAAGGCCGACCGACCGGATCGGACTGGTGGTCTTCGCCGGAGAGGCGTTTACGCAATCGCCCATCACGACGGATCATGTCTCGCTGGTCAACCTCATGAACCAGATCGAAAGCGGAATGATCGCCGACGGTACGGCCATCGGAAACGGATTGGCCACGGCGGTCAACCGACTCAAAGAAAGCGACTCGCCCAGTCGGGTCGTGATCCTGCTCACCGACGGGGTCAACAACAGCGGGCAGATCGACCCGCTCACCGCGGCCCAGATTGCGGCCGACTACGGGATACGCGTCTATACGATCGGGGTCGGGACCGAAGGGGTGGCGCCCATGCCCACGCTCAATGCCTGGGGAGGGGTCTCGTTCGTGCAGGCTAAGGTCGAAATCGACGAGGAGATGCTTCGAAAGATCGCCGAACCGACCGGAGGACGCTATTTCCGGGCTACGGACAATACGAAACTGGCCGAAATCTATGCCGAAATCAACCGGCTCGAAAAAACGAAGGTCGAAATCGAAAACTTCGTCAAATACTCGGAGGTCTATCACGGCTGGCTCTTGCTGGCTCTGGGGCTCTTGTGTCTCGAAATGATCTCCAGGTACTTGTTCCTCAGGCAGATACCTTGATCCTGTCGTCGGGTTCTGCTTGGTCGATCCGTTCTTTGTCGAGGTTCTCTGCGTAGGTCGAAGCGAAGCGCAGCCTGTTTTGTCGGGTGACGGCCCAAGCAATGCGAAGCATTGCAAGCCCGCCGCGGGGCCCCGTTGGGGCTTTTGCTATGGCTCTCTCGGCCTTATTTGGCGGCCCCGCGGGGAGCGCAGTTCTTGCATGTTGCCGAGCAAGCTCCGGTTTTCGAGTGCCGAGCGGCACCGCGCCCCGCTTTAAGAGGGAAATCAAACCGATAAACGGGAGTTTATCGGGAATGATTTCCCAAGGCGCGCGGCCAGAGATTGTTTTTAGAACGGTCAAGCAAAACGAAGTTTTGCAAGCCCACCGCGTGCCCGCGGAGCCCGCCCGGCTTGAGGGCTGTCGAATCCGGTTTTCCGTCGCCCGCCCGCCTAAAAGGGGAATTTCACTCGTTTTGCGAGAGCAAAACCGAGATGAAATTCCCGCGGGCGACGGCAGCGGCGGATTTTTCAGTGGCCTCGGGCCGGAGCCTGTGAGGACCGCAACTATCGCGCAAGCGATAGAGAAAGTTGCGGGCCTCGCTGGGCGAGGCTACGGCCCGCGCGCCATCGGCGCGGTTTGATGCGAAAAAAGAACCTTAACGGAGCCATATTTTTCGAGTTGTTGCCCGCGGAGGCTTGTAGAGCAAAGTCCAGCCTTCGAGTGCCGAGCGGCACCGGATTGCCGCCAGCGGTGGTTTGCAGAGCAAACTCCAGTTTTCGCGTGCCGAGCGGCACCGGTTCGGTGCCAGCGCGGTCGCAAACGAGCATCGCGAGAAGTTGCGTCCGTCGCCGGGGATGGCGCTGGACCGCGCGACCGGAGGTCGCGGTTTATAGTGAAACTGTAAATCATTCAGCGCGCGGTCGAAGAAGTTTCGGGATTAAAAAGGGCCGGAGCTTGCGAAGTCCGCCGAGCGTTAGCGAGAAAACGCGGGCCTTCGCGTGGCGAAGCTCCGGCCCGTCATAGGGAGATCTTGGAGAAATTCCTGCGGGCGACGGCTGCAGAAACGATCCGGCAGGCGCGCGGCCAAAGACGTTTTGGAATAAAAAAAAAGGGGCGCCGCCTGCAAGGCAGCAGCCCGCGGAGCGCCGAATGAGCGCAGCGAACTTTCAGCCCTCCGCAGGGGGAGGACTGCGGGCCGAGCGCTCGTAGAGCGCGGTTTGTTGCGAATTGTGGATTTACGGAGTTAAAATGGCTGGAGCTAGCGCGTATTCTTCCAAGTAAACTGCAGTTCTCGGGTGTCAGTTGCACCGGGTCGAACGCCCTGGAACGGCCCGCGCCTGCAGCACTCGCTTGTCGGCGATGCGTCGACTGCTGAAAGAAAAAAGGGGGATTGCCAGGGGAGCGGAGCCTCCGCGGCTTGAGCGGGTGAGAGGGAATACGCCAATTTACCCCGAGCGGGATGTTTTCCCGGCTGGAATAGCCGATGAACCGGTAACTCAACGGAAAACAGAGTCAAAGAATTATAAACTTATGTTCAGATTTGCAGAGCCGGAATATCTGTGGCTATTGTTGTTGGTCCCGGTGGCCGTAGCGGTTTACGTGTTTTACCGGCGGGCTCAGAGGCGGAGGTTGGAGAGGTTCGGAGATCGAGACGTCATTCGAGAGTTGATGCCGGAGGCCTCGACGAAGAGGGTGAGGAACAAATTCATCCTTACAGCCGTTGCTTTGACCCTGATGATCTGCGCGCTGGCGCAGCCGCAGTTCGGCGCGAAACTACACGAAGTCAAACGAAAAGGGGTCGAAATCATGGTGGCGGTCGATGTCTCGAACAGCATGCTGGCCGAGGACTTTGCGCCGAACAGACTCGAGAGAACCAAAAATGCCGTCGGACGCTTGATCGAACAGCTGGACAAGGATCGGGTCGGGATGGTGGTCTTTGCCGGAGAAGCGTATATTCAGCTGCCGATTACGTCGGATTACATCTCGGCCAAAAGTTTCGTGGGCGGTCTGGATCCGGCGATGGTGCCGATCCAGGGAACCTCGATGGAGAGGGCAATAGACCTCGGGGTCAGGTCCTTCTCGGAACAAAGCAGGCAAAGTCGGGCCTTGATCCTCGTTACCGACGGCGAAAGCCATGACGACGACCCCCTCGCGGCGGCGCAACGGGCCAAAGAGGCCGGGGTCGTGATCTATACCGTGGGGATCGGGACGCCTCAGGGGGCGCCCATTACGATCGACGGGGAGATGATGAAGGACGACGACGGGCAGATCGTGGTCTCGAAACTCAACGAACAAACCTTGCAACAGATCGCTGTGTTGACGGGGGGAAGCTACGTGCGTGCTTCGGAACGAACCGTCGGACTCGACGAAATCCTGAAACAGATCGACAGAATGGAGAAAAAAGAATTCTCGTCGATGGCCTTTGCCGACTACAACGACCAGTTCCACTACCTTTTGGCGGCAGCCTTGCTCTTGCTGTTGGTCGAGTTCCTGATGCTCGATCGAAAAAACCGCTTCCTGACCCGAATCTCGGTCTTCAAAACCCGGTAACGGGTTGTTTTTAGAACGGTATAGCGATGCGCAGCATCGCCCGCCCGGCGGGTTTTATTGGGGTTTCAGTGCTCTTGATTACGGCAGCCCACTGCCCACCGCGGGGCCCCGTTGGGGCTTTTGTTAGGGTTCTTTCGGCCTTAAGATATTCCGCGCGCCACGCCTAAGGAGCGAAATACGCCGTTTCAACGATGAGTTGAAACGGATGAATTTCGCAGGCGCGCGATCAGAAACTGTTTTTAGAACGGTATAGCGATACGTAGTATCGCCCGCCCACCGCGGGCACGCGGCCCCGCGCGGGAGCGCAGTCGGACACGGTTCCGTCGCCCGCCCGCCTGAAGAGGAATTTCAAAAGTTTCGCACTTGGCGAAATCTTTATGAAATTCCCGCGGGCGACGGATAAGGCAAGAAAGCAAAGGCTTGGAAATTCCGCCCTGCGGGCGGTCGAGCCACCGCCACCCCGCGCGGTGGCGAGCAACTTCGTCAGCGCTCGTTGCTCTTCCCGCTGTCAGCGGCTCGGATAAAAGGAGTCGCGGGGCGAAGCTCCGGCCCGTCATGGGGAGATCTCGGAGTAAAGCGGGCGACGGGCAGAGCCTTTCTGAGCAAATCCAATTTTCGAGCGGCACCGGGTCAGCCGCCCGGCGGAGCGTCCACGAGCGGAGCGCAGTGGCGAGCCAGCCGATGGGCGGCGGCTGGCCCGCGCGATCTGCGATCGCGGTTTATTACGGAGCCAAAGTCGATCCCGCGGGCAAACCCAATTTTGGCTGATTCGGGCTGAAGCCAGCGGAGGCGCAAGTGAACGGAGTGAACGTTGCGGCCCTCCGCCTGGGGTGGCTTCGAGCCGTCATGGGGAGATTCCGGAGGATTCCCGCGGGCGACTGGTTGCGGCGGATTTTTAGTGGCACCGGGTCGGACGCCCGGGAGCGGCTGCAATCTTTGACGCATTAGCGGCAAAATTGCGGGCCTCGCTGGGCGAGGCTACGGCCCGCGCGATCGAAGATCGCGGTTGTTGAGTCCAGGAAAAGGGTCGCCGCCTGCAGTGGCTTGCAGAGCAAAGGCCAGTTTTCGAGTGCCGAGCGGCCTCGGGGCGGGCGCAGCGGCGGTCGTGCGCCCCGAAAACCGTACCCCTCCGTCATCACAGTTACGAGAAAAAAATTCCATGATACGTTTCCCGCACTGTAAGATCAACCTCGGTTTGCACATCACCGCCCGGCGAGAGGACGGGTATCACGAGATCGAGACCCTGTTTTATCCCGTTCGAGGGTTGTGCGACGGCGTCGAGCTGTTGCCCGACGCACGACCTGATGAAAGGGCAGGAGGCGAGGCCGGCGGAGTCGTTTTCAGCTCCAGCGGACTGACGGTCGACTGCCCGGACGATAAAAACCTGTGCGTGAAGGCTTACCGGATCTTGCGGGAGGCGTTTCCCGAGGCTTTCGAACGCTATGAACGCGAGCGGGGGGGCGTGCGGATCCATCTCCACAAACATATCCCGTTCGGGGCCGGACTCGGCGGAGGATCGGCCGATGCGACCGCTGTGCTGGTCGGGGTGAACGAACTCCTCGGGCTCGGGTTGACGACCGAAGAACTCGTGCCGTATGCCGCGAGGCTGGGGAGCGACACCGTCTTCTTCCTGTACGACGCCCCGATGATCGGCATCGGACGCGGCGAGAGGCTCGAACCCGTCGGAGAGATGGCAGACCTGAGCGGGTGGTGGCTCGCTCTGGTCAAACCCGAGGTCGGGGTCTCGACCGCCGAAGCCTATTCGCTCATCCTCCCTCGGGTGCCGGAGGTGCCGTTGGCCGAAATCTTGCGCAGACCGGTCGACGCGTGGCGCGGAAAGCTCGTGAACGATTTCGAGGAGCCGCTCTGCCGGAAACTCCCCGTCTTGGGCGAGATTCGGGACGAACTCTATGCTCGCGGGGCGGTGTATGCCGCCCTGTCCGGCTCCGGTTCGACCCTCTTCGGTCTGTTCCGCAGGAAACCTGACCTGCGCTCGTTCGGCGAACAGAGAAGGGAAGAGGAAAACGGTTATTTTATCCATCTCGAGCAGTTATAATCCGAAGAAAATGTTATATTTGTCAAAATCTTTAATCACGAAACTAAAATCCCTATGGCAGTAGATGAAAAAATCCTCGACCTCCGCCACCGAACCCAGGCGGTGAGATTGGGCGGCGGCGAGAAAGCCATCGAGAAACAAAAAGCGATCGGTAAAATGACCGCGAGGGAACGTATCGAAACGTTGCTCGACGCGGATTCGTTCCAGGAATACGATACGTTCGTCGAACACGCCTGCACGGACTTCGGAATGCAGGGCAAGGCCTTGCCGGGGGACGGCGTCGTGATCGGCATCGGGACGATCGGAGGAAAACCGGTGGCGGTTTTCGCGCAGGACTTTACCGTGGCGGGGGGGTCGCTCGGACTCATGCACGCGCGGAAGATCACGAAAATCATGGACTATGCACTCAATATGCGGATGCCCCTCATCGGGATCAACGACTCCGGAGGCGCCCGGATTCAGGAAGGGGTCAATGCGCTGGCAGGGTATGGCGAGATCTTCTTCCGAAATACCATGGCATCGGGGGTCATTCCGCAGATCTCGGTCATTCTCGGACCGTGCGCGGGCGGGGCGGTCTACTCGCCGGCGTTGACGGACTTCGTTTTTGTGGTCGATAATATCTCCAAAATGTTCATCACCGGGCCGGAGGTCATTAAAACGGTCTTGGGCGAGGAGATCTCCATGGAAGAGCTCGGCGGCGCGCGCGTGCATTGCGAACAGACCGGAAATGCGCACTTCTTCGCGCAGTCCGAGGCAGAGTGCTTCGACCAGATTCGGAAACTCGTCGCTACGATTCCGGCCAGCAATACGCAGCCGGCGGAACGCTTGGCTACGGTCGAACCCAAAACCGATACGTATCGGATCGGGGAGATCGTGCCGGCCGACCCGACGCAGCCGTACGATGTGCGGGACATTATCCGTGCGGTGAGCGACGGGAGCGATTTCGTGGAGGTCATGGAACTCTTTGCGGCCAATATCGTGGTCGGATTCGGCCGAATCGACGGCGAAACGGTCGGATTTGTCGCTAACCAGCCGTTGGTGATGGCCGGGGTCCTGGACTGCGACAGCTCGGACAAGGCGGCTCGATTCATCCGATTCTGCGACGCGTTCAACATCCCGATCGTTACGATCGAAGACCTTCCGGGGTACTTGCCGGGGGTCGACCAGGAGCATGCCGGGGTGATTCGGCATGGGGCCAAGCTCCTCTACGCATACTCGGAAGCGACGGTGCCGAAGATCACGGTCATTCTCCGAAAAGCTTATGGAGGAGGGTATATTGCCATGAACTCCAGGCACTTACAGGCGGACTTCGTCTTCGCTTGGCCCAGGGCTGAAATCGCGGTCATGGGGCCGGAAGGGGCGGCGAACGTCATCTTCCGAAAGGAAATCTTGGCGGCCGAAGATCCGGAACAGATGCGGCAACTCAAAATCCAGGAATACAAGGATAAGTTCGCCAATCCGTATGTCGCGGCGGCAAAGGGCTACGTCGATGCGGTGATCGAACCGGAACAAACGCGGCGCTGCTTGATTCAGGCGCTCGGCGTCGCCAAACGCAAGGAGGCGCTCCACCCGAAGAAAAAACATGGTATCCCGCCGTTTTAATCGATCTTTTTTCTTGCAACCTGTGTTTGGCTACGAGCTGGAACCGTCCCTTTCTTGAAAGAAAGGGACCCAAAGAACTTCCAACAGCTACGCTACGCCTTAGGCATCCGCAATCTAATGCTCTGGCCCACTGGGTGGGGTGGTACTTTTTAGCGGGCGCAATAAGTTTGCGCTAACCCAGCGCCCGTTAAAAAGCAACCACCCCAAAACAAAAGGGAACAAGGCTCTTGACTACGGCAGCCCATGGAATGCGTTAGCATTCCCGAAAGTTTTTTTGGTTCTTTTTGTTCACAAAAAGAACAGTACCCGCACGTAGCTAAAGAATGGTTTCAAAAAAAGATCAATAAAAAGAGACAGAATATGAGTAAGTTAGAGCAGTTGGTGTTGGAGGGTGGGAGTTATGCGACCACGTTGAGTGCGAAGTATAAGAGTCGGGAGAGGTGGACGGCGAGAGATCCGAGGCGGATCGTGTCGTTTATTCCGGGGACCATTATGACCGTCGACGTGAAGGTCGGGGATTCGGTGCGAGAGGGGGATACTTTGCTGACTTTCAAGGCGATGAAAATGCACAATACCTATCGGTCGCCGATTGCGGGACGGGTGGCGAAAGTGCATGTCGGGGCGGGGGATGTGGTGCCGAAGGGGACGTTGCTCGTCGAGTTCGAGTAGGGCTGTTTTTTGGGGGCGAGGGTTGTCGGGC
>JAIDFC010000315.1 GCA_029054535.1 Rikenella sp.
CGTAGACGCCCTCCGGACGAATGTTCAACAGGTCGACGCTCTCGTGCAACAGAACCGGATCGTGGTATTCGGACATAACGGACAAACGGATCGAGGAGGTTGAAAATTGGGGTAAAGTTACATTTTTTTTACATTTGCTCTCGAAATATGGAAACCATAGACATAGGCCGGCTGTTGCGAGCCAAGAATCCGCGGCTGGCGCGGTGGATCCCCCGTTTCGCGATACGGTGGATCGAACGGCTGGTGAGGCTCGAGAAGATCAACTACGTACTCTCCCACTACGGCGACCAGCCGCCGATGGAGTTCATCCGGTCGACGCTCGACTATATCGGCGTAACCTATACGGTACACGGAGCCGAACGGATTCCGCAAGGACGACGGGTCATTTTCGCCTCGAACCACCCGCTCGGGGGACTCGACGGACTGATGTTGGCCGAAGCGGTCGCACCGCACGTACGCGGCGTGCGGGTGATCGTCAACGACCTCTTGATGCACCTCGAACCGCTCGCGCCGATCTTCGTACCGGTCAACAAGTACGGCTCGCAGAGCGCAGAATATGCTCGACGGATCGTGGAAATGTACGAGAGCGACAACGCCGTCATCACCTTTCCGGCAGGCCTCTGCTCGCGACTCGTCCACGGACGGATCTCCGACATCCCCTGGCGACGGAATTTCGTCCAAAAAGCCTGGGAGAGCGGTCGACTCGTCGTGCCGGTCTACATCGACGGACACAACTCGATGTTCTTCTACCGATTCGAACGGCTCCGACAACTCCTGAAAATCAAACTCAACTTAGGCACCGTCCTGCTGCCCAAAGAGATGTTCGACCAGCGCGGAAAACACCTCGACATCTACATCGGCGAACCGATCGAACTCACCCAAGAACACACCGTTCGGGAATGGGTCGGCATTATCCGCGAACGAGCCTATGACCTCCGCCCCATCGAACGATCGTCGATTCGGTAAAATCCGCGGGATATCTTTCACTTCTTTTTCATGATGCCGGAGTGCGGAATCTGCAAAAGTAGAACACGAGTTGTTTACTCGATATTCGCGAGGTGTCGTTCGACCTTTTGCAGGTAGAGTTCGCTGAGCGTGATTAAAATTCCGGTCTCTTCGACATTTCCGAAGTCCGGATTCAAGGCCGTGTCGAAGACTTTCATGGTGGGCGAAAGACTCATGTATGCGTTGATGAGCGGCGGAATGGTCTCGTCGAAGTCGCGGATGCTACGCGAAAGAATTTTGTAATCTTCGGCATAGTTCTGACCGCAGAAGAGGTTCTGCATGGCCTGGAGATCGATGTCGATATCGACCGGATAGCGCGACCGCAACAGGTTTTCGCGATCCGGGAAGTGTTTTTTGAGGAAGTAGAGCAGCATGTTTCGAGCCTGCCGATTGTAGTCGCCGTACATGGTTACTTTCCCGAAACAGTATTTCACATCGGGATTCCGGACAACGATCGCTCCAAGTCCATCCCAGAGGTTGTCGAGTGCGTAGAGGCTTTTCGGATTGTTCCGCGACTGGTATTTGGGCTGGACGAACGAACGACCGAGTTCGAGGGTATAAGGCAGGTATTTTTCGCGAAACGTGTCGCTGAACTCGAAGTAGTGTTCGGTGGAGAGGTATTTGGGGTACGAAGAGCGGGGAATGATGTATCGGTATCCGCCCATGATTTCGCGTGCCGTCGGGTCCCAGACGATGAGTTGGGTATAGCCTCCGGATACGGTATCGAGGGAGTCGATATCGATGCTGTGTCCGGTACCTCCTCCTCCGTCGCGGAACGAGAGTTCGCGCAGCCGCCCGATCTCGCGCATCGTGTCGGGACATTCGGCGGCGGTGAGGGTATAGAGAATGTTGCCGCCCTTGTTGGTTCGGCGCCAGATTCGCTCGGGAGTGAGTTCGGCTTCGATCCGTTCGCGTTCGACGGGCGGAATGATCGGTTCCATCATCGTCATACTGTTATTTCTAAGTCTCTTCTGTGGTTGAATCGGAAACAAAAATACAGATAAATCGTTTTGTTGCGAAATTTTTGCGCAATCGTCGTTCTGTAGTCGGTTCGCAAAGCCAGGCAAGGTGCCAAAAGTGTTCGCTTTTGTTTCACCCGACTCGAGTCGGATGGCTCTTTCAACCATCTCTGCCCGCGCGCTTGGAAAGGACAAGCGGTTGAAAGATGACCTAACAAATAAAAAGCAGGGTTTGCCTCTTTTGAAGAGGCAAACCCTGCTGACAATGTTAGGTAGAAAGTTTCTACACGCCGCAGAGTACTTTGATTACTCAGCCGCCTGTTCCGCCGCCACCGATACCGCCACCTCGGCCTTAATATCCTTGTAGATTTTGACCGTAGCTTTGTACTCGCCGATCTCCTTGACAGTATCGATTTTGACGTTCCGTTTGTCGATCGAGAAACCTTTGGCTTCGATCGCTTCGGCTACCTGAGCCGCGGTTACCGATCCGAAGATCTTTCCGCCTTCGGCCGCCTTCACGGTGAGCGCCACCGCTACGCCATTGAGCTTATCGGCCACCGCCTGAGCATCGGCCACCATTTTGGCCTCCTTATGCGCCTGTTGTTTGATTTTTTCGGCCAGCACTTTCTTAGCCGAAGCGGTTGCCGCCGTAGCGTATCCCTGCGGAATCAAGAAGTTGTTGGCATACCCCGGCCGCACGTTCACGATTTGATCTTTATGGCCGAGGTTATCGACGTCTTGTTTCAGGATGATTTCCATAGTGTTTGTTCTCCTCCTCGGTTTAAGATTATTTCAACAGGTCGGTTACGAACGGCAGGATGGCGAGATGTCTGGCCCGTTTAACCGCCGTAGCGACCTTTTTCTGGAATTTCTGCGAAGTCCCGGTCAGACGTCTGGGCAGGATTTTCCCCTGTTCGTTGAGAAACTTTTTGAGGAATTCCGCGTCTTTGTAATCGACGTATTTGATACCTGCCTTTTTGAAGCGGCAGTATTTTTTCTTTTTGACCTCAACGGATACCGGGTTGAGGTAACGGATTTCGGATTGCGGTGCTGCCATGATTATTGCTCCTTCGATTTAGCTGCGTTAAGGTTTCTGCGTTTTTCGGCGTACTCTGCCGCGTATTTGTCCTGTTTGAAAGTCAGGAAGCGGATGACGCGTTCGTCGCGACGGTACTGGGTTTCGAGCGTGTCGATGAGGTTTCCGTCGGCTTCGAATTCGATCAGGGTGTAGAATCCGGTCGATTTCTTTTGGATCGGATAGGCGAGCTTGCGCAACCCCCACTCTTCGGTGTAGTTGACTTTGCCGCCGTTTTCGGTGATGACACCCTGGAATTTGCCGACCAGTTCTTTCAGTTGCACGTCCGAGAGAACGGGGGTCGCAATGAAAACGGTTTCGTAACGGTTCATGATGGTCCGTAATGATTTGATTAATAAGGTTTTCAGCATCTCTTCGCCCCTCTTTCGGGAGGCTTCGAGGCCCACAAAGGTAGCCATTTTTTCGGAACGGGCAAGCGCGCGGGTCGAAATTTCCTTTGGCATGCTTGTTGTTTTGGCGACTTTTGCGGGCGGGGAGAGCGGGATGCGGATATTAATAGCTTATAAAGTTTGTTTTATGACATAAACAGATTATATACGAAACATTTAGGCTTATTTATAGATTATATTTGTGTCCATTGCGACGAAAAGCTATCAGTTTAAATTTATAATCGTTAAGTCAATTTATGTCGGAGTTACCTAAAACGATCGAGAACACTGCCCCTTCGGCCTCGGGACAAACGGCCGCCTTGTGGCAGTACGAAACGGCGGTGAACCACGGCGCAGAGTGGGTCGAACTGACCGATAATCGGATCGGAATCATCGAAAGCGGTACCAAAACGATCCAGTATCCGCACGGAAGATATACGGTGCGGACGGGCGAGGTCTTTTTTCTGGCCCCCGGCAAACACTACATCGAAAACATACCCGACACCACGGCCGAACAGCCGTATCGGGAGCTCTGCCTCGCGTTCGACAACCGGATGATCGCCGACGCATTCTCGACCCTGGTGTCGCTCTACGGGATGGACATCCGGCAACCGCCGGGGGGACGGCCCGATCCGACGCTGGCCCATGTCAACGTACGGGTCTGGCAGGAGATACAACTCTTTTTCGACTCCTTGAACCCTTACCGCGGGACGGACTACCTGGCCCGACACCCGCAACTCATGCGGCTCAAACTGGCCGAGTTCGCTTACATGGTGATCGCGCACAAGGAATACGGCTTGCAGCACAAACTCTTGCAGTGCATCGACCGACTGAGCGATCCGTTCGAGAGCATTATCCGAAACTCGATTTTCGAGAACCTCACGATCGAAGAGCTGGCGTTGCGGACCAATAAGAGCCTCACATCGTTCAAAAACGACTTCCAGCGGGTGTTCGGCGAGACGCCGCATCGGTGGATCATCCGACAACGGTTGCTGCATGCGCGGCTACTGGTGGTGTCGACCAACAAGGCTATTTCGCAGATCGGCTACGAGTGTCGGTTCGATAATATCTCGCACTTCATCAAACTGTTCAAGCGAGAGTTCGGTCTCACGCCGCTCTCGATGCGGCAGGAGCAGAGGCAGTAAAACCGATTCGGTCTCATTTCTTTCGGCGCATTTTTCGGACGAACGGGAACGCAAACCCCGATTTCTATGAATTTTCGAGCAAGTTCGGAGCGGATCGATGTTCGATCCGCTCCGAACTTTTTTGAACACGGCAAACACCTTATCTTCTCTTCTCTGTTTGTTTTTTCGGTTTTTCTTTCCGAACTTTAAATGCGCACAACGTACATTTATAGAACTATGAAAAAAAGGCGGCTATTACTCCGACTTCTACCGGTTGTTTTCGTTTTCGGTTTTTCGGGACATGTCGGGGCTCAGCCGTTCCGAACACAGAAATTGACAGATCGATGTTCCAGGAGCGTTGCTCCGAACCGGCTCGATTCTTCGGGTCATGCAGTCGGAAAATTCGGGATAGAGCAGAAGTTTTTCGGCGATTTCAACGCACGGGTGGAATATTTTCTGCAACCGTCGTTCAGCGAGACGCTCGGCTGCCGAATCTTTCGGGGAGCGACCGATACGGCTTACATACTGGAGGTCAAACGGAGGGACAATTTTCAGGAAATCGCTCAAAAATCAAGAAAAGCATCATTGTCGGATTCAACTTCGGACCAAGCGACATCAGCAGCGGAGCAGGTAAAGATTTCACCTTATAACCATAAGGTTACGGGAGATTTCTGGCAGACCGACACTTGGGCTTTGCCGATCTCGGACCGGCTGGCCGACCGACTGTACGCTGCGACGAAAGAAGGAATCTCCACCGACGCGGAACCTGATCCGATCATACAACAGGAAGACGGGAGCTTCATTGCAATCGTGGTTTGCGACGGCGCAGAAGCGACGTTTCGTTATGTACCGGACGATAATGACCATGTGGTTTGGATCTTGCGGTACCACGAGCCGGAGGGAAAACACAAGGAACTTTCCGACCTGTTCCGGGCGATGATTGCGGATGTCGAGGCGGGGCAGTTCGACGAGGCGAAGTACCTCAGTATGCTGAACTGATCTTTGGGGTTCTGTTTTTATGCCCCGGGGGAGATGTCTTTTTGACATCTCCCCCGAGTTGTGTTTAGTTCTCTTTTGGCCGGCGAATCCACTCCGGTTTCCTCCACCGGCCTCGTTTGTAATAGGCAGCTCCCTCCAACGCCGACAGGTATTCCGCCCGCCGCTCGTACCCCTCGTCCGTGAAAAACCAAACGAATCCCAGATACGCTCGATCCCGACGCGAAAGAACCTGATGGATACAACGAGTATAAGTCTCGCCGGCCAACTCCTGCGGTTCGATCGGCACCTCGAACGTAAAAATCGAGTCGGCTCCGAATCGCCTCCTCGCCTCACGCCCTGAGACAATAGAAAGAAACGCGTCCGGATCGACTTCCCATCGATCCAGACGCGCCCTTAAGATACTCAAGATATGATTGCGATGTTTGAGATTCTGCTGCGTATAAAGTCCTGGAACAATCGAACTCAGTTTCGGGTCTCCGTAGAATTGAAAAACATCTATGTCCTCAAACATCACCGCACACTGCCGATCGTCGGATTGCAACAGCGAACCGAGCAAAACCGTTCGGACCTTTTTCATATCCTCTTTCCACGTCCGTCCAGTATGTTCATCATACCTCCAAGAGACACCGATCGTTATCCCCTCTCGGTCACTCAGCAACCGGAATGTCTCTGGTACTGTGCGAACGATATGATAGCGAGCGCTCACAACAGAGTCTGCCATCGAGAACCTCGTGTTTCGAGCCACTGACATTATCGGAATACCCCCCAACAAAACGACCGATATACTCCAAATCCACTTTTTCATATCATTCACCGTTTTCAATACTGGTCTAAAATAGAAACTTTCAATGACTCTTCAAAACATGATAAATCCCAGTTACACATCCGGTTCCAATATTATCAATACGATTCTGCTGGACGTCGTAAACATTATAAGAGCCATCATTCGCTGTTGAAATATAGACGACCGCATGACCGTTACTGCCTCCAGTCGTATAGGTCAGCATAACACCGGATTGACTCATATCCACATTCTGGAGTCTTCCAGCCGAAATCGACGACACATTATTCCTCCCATAAAAATATTGCATCGTAGGAAGAACCTGATCTTGCGGAATGCCATTCCCATACCATTGATTCACAAAAGAATTAACCCCCGAATAAGAGACATCCGAATAGCAAAGGTAATTGGCCATATATCCCATACATCGAGCAAAACAATCGGTCTGTTGTATTTCTATCTCAAGTATCGGCTCACCGAATATTCGGGTACGAGGTCCCAAAGCTGCATTCTCCAATATTTCTTGAAGAAGAAGATCACTCCGGTCCACTATCCGGCAAACGTACTCAAATACAGCAATAGACATATTCAAATCTATGGCCGAGAGATTGGTACCTTTTCCCCAGCGATTTTCCTTTTGTAAGATTTTCACACGATCGATCGCCATTGTCAGAATAATCGCATTACTATCACACGGAGAGGAAATCACACCCCGAAAATCTTCCGTAAAATCCAAGTACAGCAACTCTTCCGCCGATCGACTTTGCGCACTTTGCGGTGCCATCGGTGCGTCGTCGAAACTCTGCTTCTGACAAGAGGTTGCCACAATCGCCGCCGACAGACAAACAGTCATGCCCAAAACGGATAGGATCAGTAAATATTTAGTGGTTTAATTTTGATTCCGCAGTATCTCTAATCAAGACTGAGAAGCATCCAGACATTTATTCGTAAATTTATGAGCTATTTTTGTGTTTTACAACACTCTACGCCAAATTATTTTTATTATGTTTTCTGCGTGTTTTATTATGTTTTTAAACTTTTACTTTCTAACTTTGAGCTATCCAACCAATACATATAGAGATATAAAAAACTGTTATTTTTCAGAATTTTATCAGTCGGCATACTGGTTCTGACTGCCGGCGCCGTTTTATGAGCCTGCCAGAAAGAGCAAACTCCGGACGATCTCGAGGCCCAGATTGCCGCATCACCGGAGATGGAGGCCTATATCATAGCCGGGTACGAATTACAGGCTGCACTAAACGAATTCCAAAAGGCGATGAATGCGATCGATTGGTCGCAAATGTACTGGGTAAAAGATGACGACGGACATAAAGTCATGCATCTTCCCATACAAAGCCTTATCTTTGAGGAACAATTAAACCGATTCAATGACAAGAAAGATATTTTGCAACGAAAATACCACAGAATAGTTTCCTCCTCGCAAGAACAATGCGAACGGATGATTCGGCTTTGTCTGAAAAATTCTGTAGAGGTCAATACCAAATTATTAGACTTGGGCATCAATCTTAATCAACCACAAACCAAATCAAGACACCCGGAACTCGACCTTCTTGATGAGCCAGGAGTCTTAGATTCATTAAGCAGATGGGTAACCAATCCACATTATGTCGAAGCATGGTATGTCAAATATAACAACGATCAATTCAATATCTATATCGATTCAACAAATACAACAAATCGGGCTTGGATTCCCGAACTGGAACGGAGAAATGGAGAATTTTATTGGCCAGGTGGCGGACAACCCGATGTTCCGATCGAGTTCATCGGCCATACTCATAGATATAGTCCTACGCCTTCTGCTCAAGACACCGCATCATATATCAATGGCTTAAACCATACCATTTTTTTCAATGGCAGTTTTCATCAATATTAATTTCTTGCCATGAAACCACTCCTATTTTCCATTTTTACCTTATTCCTGCTAAGTCCGACGGTTGCCGCAGGGCAGGAGTCGCATGAGGGGCGCACGTTCCTGAAACGGATCGAAAACAACTACGCGAACAACGTGATCGTCGAGTTGCCAAACGGAAAGACCGACGGGATGTACAATTTGAACGGCAAGTCGGCCATAGAGAAGCTCCTTTTCGGCCAATTCAATGCACCGGTCGAATGTTATTACGACCCGTCGGGCGAAGTCTCGCCGAACGGACCGCAAGGGGTGCGAATCTATCGAGATTCGACGGAACGCTGGGTGATGGAGGTCAAACGGATTCCGAATTTCCGGGAGGTAAACGCAGCCTCGGAACGGGAGTTTCCGATACGTTCGATTCGTTGGAACGAAAAGCTGTCGGACAGCGAAACGGTGGAGATCCGACAACGGAATCGGGAGATGGCGGCCCGGCAGAACGAACAACGACTCGACCGGTATCGGGTAGAGTCGCAAACCGTTCCGCTCAGCGACACGTTGGCAGCCCGGCTGTACGACCGGACGGTACGGACGATCGATACCTATGTCAGTCCAGGGAAACCGCTCATGATTTGCGACGGTTATTCGGTCGTTTTTCGGACGGTGGTCGGGAATGACCTGTGGACGTTCCGGATCGACAACCCGACCGAAGAACCCGAAAGACTTTCCGATCTATTCCGGGCGATGATTGCGGATGTCGAGGCGGGGAGGTTCGACGAGGCGAAGTACCTCGATATGTTACGATAAGTTCTATATTGTACTTGTGCTGCGGTGCGGGCGGGATGTTTTTCAACATCTCGCCCGCACCGGTTACCGCCAATCCCTCGGCAGCGATTTCCCGAAGACGATCCACAGGCAGAATAACATTCGACCAAATCCGCGGTTTATAGCCCCATCCCGAAGAATATTGCTAACTTTGTTCGCCGTATGGCAGAGACAATCGAGGGTATCGTTACGAAAAGCACCGGCAGCTGGTACGCCGTTTTCGACCCGGCTACGGGGCGGACCGTCCGGTGTCGCATCCGGGGCGTGTTTCGCCTGCGGGGAAGTCGGACCACCAATCCGGTCGTGGTCGGCGATCGGGTACGAGCCACGGTCGGCGACGGCTGCGATGAAGAATCGAACGATAATGTGATTACCGACCTTTTGCCGCGCGACAATTATATCATTCGCCGCGCGTCGAACCTCTCGAAAGAGAGCCATATCATCGCCGCCAATATCGACACCGCTTATCTGGTCGCCACGCTCGACCGGCCGATGACCTCCACCGAGTTCATCGACCGGTTCTTAGTTACGGCCGAGGCTTACCGGATTCCGGCAGTGATCGTGCTCAACAAGATGGACCTCTTCGACGGAGCGGCGTATCGTCCGGTGGTCGACGAATTCGTAGAGACCTACCGCGGAGCGGGGTACGAGGTGGTCGAGGCATCGGCCCTCCGGAATCGCGGGATCGACGAACTGCGGGAGCGGATGCGGGGACGGACCTCGCTCTTTTCGGGACATTCGGGGGTCGGGAAGTCGACCTTGATCAACGCCATCCAACCCGGACTCGAGCTCAAGACCGGCGCCATTTCGGACTATCATCACAAGGGAAAACATACGACGACCTTTTCGGAGATCTTTCCGCTCGACGGCGGAGGACTCCTGATCGATACCCCGGGGGTCAAGGGGTTCGGACTGGTGGACATCGCGCCGGAGGAGCTGGCACGGTACTTTCCGGACCTGTTCGCTCGGGCGGCGGCGTGTCAGTACTACAACTGTACCCATACTCACGAGCCGAACTGCGCGGTGATGGCGGCCGTGGCGGCGGGCGAGGTGGCCGAGAGCCGCTATGCGAGCTACCTGAAGATGCTGGAGGACGACGACAAGGATGGAAAATACAGAAAATAAGCCGACGAATTACTTCCGCGAGAACGGCCTGCCGACCAAGCAGCAGCTGCGCGATCTGAACGCCTCGTTGCAGGCGGGAGACGTGCGGCCTTTATTGCGAGCCGTGCCGGGCGAACGCTCCGACCCGCCGGAACTTCTGCGGCGAAAGGTCGAATACCTGCGGGGGTTCGTGCTGCCGGAGCGGTACGAAAGCCTGACGCGGCGGCTGGACTTGCGGACGCGGTACGTAGCGATGTGCCTCGAGGATATTTACTATCCCCACAATGCCAGCGCCGTGATCCGGAGTTCGGAGGCGTTCGGGATCCAGGAGCTTCATGCGGTGGAGCATACCGTACGGTTCGCGCCGAACAAACACATCGTGCGGGGGACCGACCAGTGGCTCGATATTCGGAAGTGGGCCGACACGCCGTCGTTGGCGGCGCATTTGCGGGGGCGGGGTTATCGGATCGTGGCGACCGCTCCGCCGCGGGCGGAATCGCCGACCGACGGCGGGCGGCGCGTGAACTTCACCCCGTCGGATTTCGATGTGGCGGCGGGTCCGTTCGCGGTTTTCATGGGAACGGAAAAGAGCGGCATCTCGGAATGGCTGGCGGCGGAAGCCGACGCCATCGTCTCGATCCCGATGGCGGGGTTCGCCGAGAGTTTGAATATCTCGGTCTCGGCGGCGATCGTGGCGCAGCGGCTCGCCGAACGGGTGCGCGATCCGGAATCCGGAATTGCCTGGCAGCTGTCTCCGGATGATCGGGACAGGCTGCTTTATCGCTGGCTGTGCCGTTCGGTGCGCGACTGGCGGCGGATCCTGGAGCGGGGCGGATTTTCAGCATAACCAAGGAAAAGCACGTATGAAAATCGACAAGATCAAACCGTTATACCGCAAAGTGAACCGGAAGTCCTCCTATCAATGTCGCTGTGCGGAGGCGAAAGGGGGGCGATTCGCCTGGGCGCGCCACTCCAAGGCGATGCGGCAGTTCGACGGGCGGCATCTGCCCATGAGTCGGGCGACGAGCAATTATCTCTCGACGGGATACGACTATACTCCGCTGTTCCGATATTTGCTCTCGCGGGTGGGGGATCCGTGGGACGATATTTACGCCTACGTAAAGCCGCGCCTGAACACGACGGAGCCGATCTGGCATATAGTCTCGCAGCCCGGGATCCCGGTGAGTAGAAGCTCGTTTTTTTGCCTGGGCGAAGGCTCCTACTGGTCGCGGCTGTGGATCGATGACGAAGGGCGACTGCAGCGGGTCGATCCGACACAGGCCAATGCGGAGCCGGGCTGTTGGTGCCACACCTATTCGTTCAACGGGTCGCGGATCGGGGGCAATCGGTAAGGGGTAGGCCGGAATTTCAAAACTGACTAACACCAAACTCACATATTACCATGAAACGTTTTTACTTTTCGTTAGCCGCTGTGCTGTTGAGCGGATTGTCCGCCGGGCGGGCGCAGGAGGCGACCGTTACCAACGCGTTCGACGACCTGAAGCGCAGCGGCGTCGTGCAGGAACACGAATCGCCGATGCGTCGGCGGGCGACGGAGGCGCAGATGAAGGCCTTGACGAAGGACGTGCCGCAACAGGGCTACTTCTGCTTCACGGAGGATCGCGAACATTCGGTCCGGATGACCGACGCCGTGCCGGAGCGGTGGGCCGTTCGGCCCGCCGGGGAGCGGGCGAACTTCCGGGGCGCGGCATCGCCCGGCGAGTTCTACACTTGGCAGGTGGCGCTCTACGCGCCGATGTTCCCGCTCCGCGACGTTCGGTTGCAGTTCTCCGACCTGCGGAGCACGACGGGTAAAAAAGCGACGATTCCGGCCGACTCGATCCGCTGCTTCAACCTCGGCGGCGTGGACGTTCGGGGAGGGCGGTTCGTGCGGCGGGTCGACGTGCCGATAGGGACGGTGCAGAGCCTGTGGTGCGGCGTCGCGATTCCGACCGGGGCGGCGGCCGGAAGCTACACGGGGACGATCACGGTCCGACCGGCGAAAATGCCCGCCATGGAGCTGCCGATCACCCTCGCGATCGAAGGCGAGCCGGTAGCGAACGGCGGGACGGACGAGGGGTGGCGTCTGGCGCGGCTCCGGTGGCTCGACTCGCAGATCGGCGTGGGCGAGGCGCCGACGGCTCCGTATACTCCGCTGACCGTCGACGGCCGCTCGATCGGCTGGTTAGGCGGACGGATCGTGCTGGGAGACGACGGGCTGCCGCAGACCATCGACACGCGGTACGATACGCAGAACCGGCTCGATCCGACGGTCTCGAATCCGGTGCTGGCGGCTCCGATGCGGTTCGTGGTCGAGACGGCGGACGGGCGGACCGAGACATTCGTCGCGCGTCAGACCGTCCTGAAACGGCTCTCCGACGGACGCGCCGAGTGGCGGGCCTCGGGTCGCCTGGGAGATCTGCAGGCCGAAGTGTCGGGACGGATGGAGTTCGACGGATTCGGCGAACTGAACCTGCGGGTAACCGCCAAAAAGGAGCTGGAGGTTCGGGACATCCGCCTGGAGGTGCCGTATACGGCTTACGCGGCGCGGTATGCGATGGGATTGGGTCGTCGGGGCGGCTTCCGGCAGCCGGACGCGCCGGCTTTCGTGTGGGACACGACCCGGCACCAGGACGCACTGTGGATGGGGAACGTCAATGCAGGCCTCAACCTGAAGTTCAAAGACCCGTCGAACTACCGGCGGCCGTTGGTCAACATCTACTATGCGCTGGGGCGGCTCCGGATGCCCGACTCGTGGGGGAACGGCGGACGCGGAGGAGTGCGGGTCGCAGAGCGGGGCGACAGCTGCGTCGCGGTAACGGCCTACGGCGGACCGCGGAAGCTCCGCCGGGGCGAGACGCTCGACTTCGGTCTCGAGATGCTGGTTACGCCGGTCAAACCGCTCGACATGGAACACCACGTCTCGGAACGCTTCTACCACTCGAACAGCGACCTCAGCGACCGCTATATTCCGGCGGCTCGGGAGGCCGGAGCCAACTTCATCAACATCCACCACAAGAAGGAGATCTATCCCTATATCAACTATCCGTATTTCGATGAATGCGCGGCCGACTTCCGGGCTTTCGCCGACAGCGCGGCGGCTGCGGGGATCGGTGTGCGGGCTTACTACACGACGCGCGAATTGACGGTCAAAGTACCGGAGATCTGGGCGTTGCGCAGCCTCGGCGACGAGGTGATCCACGACGGACCGGGACGCGAGGCCCGGACGCTGATCCATCCGAACGGCCCCAACAGCTGGCTGTCGGAAAACCTGGGGGATCACTTCATTCCGGCCTGGTTCAACGCTTTCAGCGAGGGGAAATACCGGGGCGAGATGGACATTTCGGTCATCACGACCCCCGATTCGCGGTGGAACAACTACTACCTCGAGGGGTTGCAATGGATGATCCGCCATTATGGGCTGCGCGGAGTCTACATCGACGACAGCGCGCTGGACCGCGAGACCCTCAAGCGGGCACGGCGGTTGCTGGACGGCGACGGAGTGCGGCGGCAGATCGACATCCACTCGTGGAACCACATGAACGAGTGGGCGGGGTATGCCAATTCGCTGCACATGTATCTCGACCTGTTGCCGTATGTCGACCGGGCGTGGCTCGGCGAAGGATTCGGGGCGGACAACACGCCGGATTTCTGGTTAGTCGAGATGTCGGGGATTCCGTTCGGGCTGCTGAGCGAGACGCTCGATGCGCAGAACGTTTGGCGGGGGATGGTCTACGCGATGCCGCCGCGGCTGCCGTGGAGCGGCAACCCGGTGCCGATCTGGAGGCTCTGGGACGCGGTCGGGATGGCCCAGGCGGTGATCTACGGCTGGTGGGATCCGCAGACGCCGACCCGCTGCGACAACGAGCAGGTGAAGGTTACGACCTACAGACTGCCGAACGGGACCGCGCTGCTGGCGCTGGCCAACTGGACGGACGAACCGCAGCAAGCGCGGTTGACGATCGACACCGATCGGCTGGGATTCGTCCCGGCGACGGCGACCGCTCCGGAGATGGAGACATTGCAGGCTGCCGCTGCGATCGACCTCGCCGAACCGCTCGACATCGAAGCGAACAAAGGCTTGCTGATCATTCTAAAATAATCGTTCGGTTTCTATGACCGTTTTTTGAACAGGAGGGTACTGTACTTTTTAACCGCGCTGAACGACTGAGGCGCCAGGCAAACCGAAGTTAAAAAGCGGCATCCCCCTGTACGTAACAAATACGGGTCATAGAAACCGAAGGTTTAGAAGTTTAGAGAATGGAGATCTTACGGAGACAATTTTTGAGTCATGTGGGGCAGACTTCCGACTCCCCGCTGATGATCGAGGTGGCACGGGCCGAAGGGATCTATTTTTATGCGCCCGACGGAAAACGGTACGTCGATTTGATATCGGGCGTCTCGGTGAGCAACGTGGGGCACGGGAACCGCGAGGTGGTGGAGGCCGTGTGCGCACAGGCGAGAGAGTATATGCACGTGATGGTTTACGGCGAGATGATCGAACGACCTCAGGTGAAATATGCCATGGCGATCGCCGGGCTGCTGCCGGAGCCGTTGGAGAGCGTCTATTTCGTCAATTCGGGGGCCGAGGCCGTGGAGGGGGCGTTGAAACTCGCCAAACGGCATACGCGCCGGACGGAGATCGTCTCGTTCCGGAACGCTTACCACGGTTCGACGCACGGGGCGATGAGCGTCATGGGAGGCGAGGAGTTCGTGGGAGCCTATCGGCCGCTGTTGCCCGATACGCGGAAACTGCGGTACAACTGTTTCGAAGATCTGGCACAGATCACCGAGCGGACGGCGTGCGTACTGGTCGAGCCGGTGCAGGGCGAGAGCGGTGTCAATCCGCCCGTGCCGGGATTCCTGGAGGCCTTGCGCGAGCGGTGTTCGGCGGTGGGCGCCTTGCTGATCTTCGACGAGATTCAGACCGGTTTCGGCCGGTCGGGCGAGATGTTCGCGCTGCTTAAATACGGTGTAACGCCGGATATTCTCTGTCTGGCGAAGGCGCTGGGCGGAGGGATGCCGCTCGGGGCGTTCGTCTCGTCGGGCGAGATCATGGCCGGCCTGCAAAGCGATCCGCCGCTGGGACATATCACGACGTTCGGAGGACATCCGGTCTGTTGTGCGGCGGGATTGGCGGCGTTGGAGTATATTCGGGAACACGATCTCGCACGGCTGGCGGAACCGAAAGGGCGACTGTTCGAGGAGCTTCTGAAAGACCATCCGGCGGTGCGCGAAATCCGGCGCAGCGGCTTATTATTGGCAGTGGAGCTGGGGAGTTCGGAACGTCTGTTCCGGGCGATGGGGCTGCTCCGGGAGGCAGGCTACCTGTCGGACTGGTTCTTGTTCTGCGACACGGCGTTCCGCATCTCGCCGCCGCTGACGATTACGGAGGAACAGGTGCGGGCGTGCTGTGCGGAAATCCGGGCCGAAGTGCTGGACAAACTTTAATTTTCATACTACTATGGAACGGACGATTTTTACCTGCTCGGTCGACCGAGAGACCTGGAAAATGACGGGAATCATGTTCTTCTTCCTGTTGTTTTACACGGCCTTTTTGTGGATGCTGCACAGCGTAGGCTGGTTCTCCTTGAATATTGCGCCCTGGTTGATGACCTTTCTCTGCATCGTGGTGCCGATCATCATCTATGGCATACAGCCGCGACGGCTCGTCATTTCGGACGACGCGATTCGGTTGGAGTGTCCGTTCCGCACGAAGGTCATTCCGCGAGATGCGGGCATGGAGGTGCGGCGGGTGAGGGATTACGACACGCAATTCCTGGTGCGCAAGTGCGGTTCGAACGGAGTGTTCGGCAACTGGGGTCTCTTCGGGTCGAAACGCTGGCCGCGCATGCACTTCTACACCAAACGCGGACAGAAAGACTGGATCATGCTCCGCATGGGCGACGGAAAAATCTATATCCTCTCGCCGGACGACAGCGAGGCGTTTTTGCGGATTTTCTCTTGATTTTCAGGTGGGTTTGATGTTTTCGGCTTTCTGTCGGTTTTCTCCGTCGGAGGCTATTCCCGCGTGCCGGAAGGCACCGCCCGCCCGACGCACCCACAGGGTGTTTTGCTGGGGTTCTCTCGGCCTTATTTA
This sequence comes from Rikenella sp., assembly GCA_029054535.1. Lineage (GTDB taxonomy): Bacteria > Bacteroidota > Bacteroidia > Bacteroidales > Rikenellaceae > Rikenella. Next base: position 16,229 of record JAIDFC010000315.1, read on the forward strand.
GGCCGTCGCCCGCGCAGGGCAGTCTAACACGGTTTTTCGGTTAAATAATTCCGCACGCGACTGCTGGGGTAGGAAATCGTTCAAAAGCGTGCAGCCGCTTTTGAACAGGATTTCCGCCAGCGCGCGGACAGAGCATGAGTGCCAAGACTTGAAAACCGCGACTGAAAGTCGCGCGAGCCACCGCCACCCCGAGCGGTGGCGAGCAACTTCGTCGGCGCTCGTTGCTCTTCCCGCTGTCGGCGACTCGGATAAAAGGAGGCGCGCGGACAAAGAAGTTTTGGAAATGAAAAAGGCCGACGCCGGCGGAAGTGTTCTGAGCAAAGTCCAGTTTTCGAGTGCCGGGCGACGGATGAGGTGATTTTTAGCAGTATCGGGCCGGAGCCAGCGGAGGCGCAAGTGAACGGAGTGAACGTTGCGGCCCTCCGCCTGGGGTGGCTTCGGCCCGTCATGGTGAGATCATGGAAGATCTTCGCGTGCGATAACGACTGGTCTGCGCGCCCTGCGGGCGCGGTTCATTGCGAAGGGTAAATGTGTTCCAGCCTATTGCGATCCGTAGGATCGCCGGCCTCGTCGGTGCCGCTGGGCACTCCAATCGGGGCTACCGAGAGAGGAAGTCGGATTCGTGTGCTTCGCTCCGTTCTCTCCCTATTCCTGGAGGCAACGCGTCTGACGACCGTACGAACGGTAGTTGCCATTATGCGGACCGATGTCGTTGTAACCGAATCCCAGGAAGTAGCCGCCGGTCTCCGTACAGGACGACGCCCAGCCGTACCCGTTGGTGCCGATGTGCCACAACGCACCACTCCCGTAGTGGCGGTAGCCCGGAGCCGGGGACAGGCAATCACAAAAAAATCCCTCCAACAGCTTAACAACAGCTGCCGGAGGGAGAGAAAAACCGGACAAAATCACGGCGTCAGTTCGAGAAAGTCAGGCCGGCGTCCGAAGCGTCGACCACGATCGGATTCTCTTTGTTCACCCGACCGCCCAGGATCTGCTTCGAGAGCTCGTTCACCAGGTTCCGTTGCAGCGACCGTTTGATCGGTCGCGCGCCGAACTGCGGGTCGAACCCGTCTCGAGCCAGCCATTCCACCGCCCGATCGCTCACCGTCAGCTCGATACCGCTCTGAGCCAGCATCCGCGTCAGGGCCGTGATCTGAAGCGTTACGATCTGTCTTACGTCGTCCAAGGTCAGCGGCAGGAACATGATGATCTCGTCGATACGGTTCAGGAACTCCGGTCGGATCGTCTGTTTCAGGAGCTCCATCAGTTCGTTTTTCGTCGCCTCGATGATTCCGTCCCGTTTTTCAGTCTCCATCTGGGTGTCGTTCAGACCGTCGAAACGTTCGTTGATCAGGTGCGAACCGATGTTCGAGGTCATGATGACGATCGTGTTGCGGAAGTCGACCGTCCGCCCCTTGTTGTCCGTCAGACGGCCGTCGTCCAACACCTGCAACAAGATGTTGAAGACATCCGGATGGGCCTTTTCGATCTCGTCGAGCAGCACCACCGAATAGGGTTTTCGCCGCACCGCCTCGGTCAGCTGCCCCCCCTCGTCGTAACCGACGTATCCCGGAGGCGCTCCGATGAGTCGCGAGACGCTGTGCCGCTCCTGGTACTCGCTCATATCGATCCGCGTCATGAGGTTGGCGTCGTTGAAGAGGAACTCGGCCAACGCCTTGGCCAGCTCGGTCTTCCCTACCCCGGTCGTCCCAAGGAAGATGAACGATCCGATCGGCTTGTGCGGATCCTGCAACCCGGCCCGCGATCGACGCACGGCGTCCGAGATGGCCCGAATGGCTTCGTCCTGTCCGATGACCCGTTTATGGAGCTCGTCCTCCATGAAGAGGAGTTTTTCGCGTTCGCTGGCCAGCATCCGGCTCACCGGAATCCCCGTCCAACGCGAAACCACACCGGCGATATCCTCGGCGTCGACCTCCTCCTTAATCATCGGATTGTCGTTCTGGTTCTCGCCCAACTGCGCCTGCAACCGCTCGATCTCCCGTTCGGACTCTTGGATCTTGCCGTACCGCAGCTCGGCCACCCGACCGTAATCGCCCCGACGTTCGGCGTCGGCCGCCTCCAGCTTATAGTTGTCGATCGCCTCTTTCTCTTTCTGAATCCCCTCGATGATATCCCGTTCGCCCTGCCACTTCGCCCGCAGTGCGTTTCGTTGCGAGTTGAGTTCCTCGATCTGCTGGGTCAGCTCTTCGACTTTCCGGTCGTCGTTCTCGCGGCGGATCGCTTCGCGCTCGATTTCGAGCTGCCGCACCCGCCGGTCCAATTCGTCGATCTCTTCCGGCACGGAGTTCATCTCGGTCCGCAACTTGGCCGCCGCCTCGTCGATCAGGTCGATCGCCTTGTCGGGCAGGAACCGCGAGGTGATGTAGCGGTGCGACAGTTCGACCGACGCGATGATCGCCTCGTCCTTGATCCGCACCTTGTGGTGGTTCTCGTACCGCTCTTTCAGCCCCCGGAGGATCGAAATCGCATCCGGCACGCTCGGTTCGTCGACCATCACCTTCTGGAACCGACGTTCCAACGCCTTATCCTTTTCGAAATACTTCTGGTACTCGTCTAAGGTCGTCGCCCCGATCGCCCGCAGCTCGCCCCGCGCTAAAGCGGGTTTCAGGATGTTGGCGGCGTCCATCGCCCCCTCGCCGCCACCGGCGCCGACCAACGTATGGATCTCGTCGATGAAAAGAATGATCTGTCCATCGGAGTCGATCACCTCCTTAACGACCCCTTTCAGCCGCTCCTCGAACTCGCCTTTGTACTTCGCCCCGGCGATCAGGGCCCCCATGTCGAGCGAAAAGAGCTGTTTGTCCCGCAGATTCTCGGGCACGTCGCCGTCCACGATCCGATGGGCCAGCCCCTCGGCGATGGCGGTCTTCCCCACCCCGGGCTCCCCGACGAGAATCGGGTTGTTCTTGGTCCGTCGGGTCAGAATCTGAAGCACGCGACGAATCTCTTCGTCGCGCCCGATCACCGGATCAAGACGCCCCTTACGCACCTGTTCGATCAGGTTGACGGCGTATTTCCCGAGCGAGTCGAACTGCTGTTCGTTGGTCTGGCTGTCGACGGTCGCCCCTTTCCGAAGCTCCTCGATGGCGGCGACGAGCTCTTTCTCGGTCGCTCCGGCGTCTTTGAGCAGTCGACCCACGTCGGCCAGCCCCAACAGAATGTGTTCCGGAGTTACGTACTTGTCGCCGAACTGCGCAGTGGTCTGCATCGCCTTCTGCATGACGCGGTTGCTATCGCTCGAGAGGTACGGCTCGCCGCCCTGCACCTTCGGCAGCCGGGCGAGCTCGCCCTCGACAGCCGTCCGCAACGAGGCGAGGTTCACACCCACTTTGTTCAGCAGGTAGACCCCGATCGAATCCTCCTCGCGCAACATCGCGCTCAGGATGTGGACCGGTTCGACGGCCTGCTGACCGCCGGCCACAGCCCGGTTTACGGCCTGCTGCAACAGCTCCTGTGCCTTGATGGTTAAATTGCTGGTTGTCATAGATATATGCTTTTATATGTTTTCGTTGTGTTCGCTCTGTCTTTCTACTGCAAACTCCTTGCCAAACGACCCGCGAACTGACATTCTGTCATTCCTACTCAAGAGAGGGCGAGGGGCTTTCTTGGGGTAAGAAAGAATCCAAGAAAAAAGATTGTCTAAAGAGAGAACAGCCTACTTGGCAAAAAAAGAAAATCAAAGTTCTTTTGTGTCGCTTTTCTTACAAGAAAGCGGCAACTCCAGCAAGTGCCATGCAAAATAATTCTACCTTTGCCGTATGAAAAAGCGGGAATCGACCCGTTTATATAGAGGAGAGGAAACCGGTCGCAGCGGATGCGGAGCTGCGTCCCGATGTCGAAATACTTTCGACCGAAAGAGTTTGATTCAGAGTTGAAAACATTAACAGACGATAGATGATAAGGCGCTTATACGTAGGAATTCTGGTCGGATTGACGGCCGTGTTCGTCGGGGGATGCTCCGTGAGCTATTCGTTTTCGGGAGCCTCGGTCGATTATGCGTTGAGCAAGACCGTCTCGGTGGGGTATTTCAACAACATGGCCGCGATGGTGGCGCCGATCCTCAGCCCGACGTTCACCGACGAGCTGCAGAGCAAGTTGGCCAGCCAAACCCGGTTGCAGGTGGTGCCCGAAGACGGAGACCTGAGCTTCACGGGCGAGATTACGGGGTATAGCTCCGACCCGGTGGCCATCTCGGGCGAAGAGTATGCCATGATGAACCGCCTGACGATTACCGTGCGGGTGAAGTTCGTGAACAAGGCCCAGCCTCAGTTCAGCTTCGAGAAGACCTTCAGCAACTACGAAGACTACAACACCAATGTGTTGCTGACCCAGGCCGAAGGGACGCTGATTCCGCAGATCGTCGAGAAACTCGTGGACGATATTTTCAACGAAGCCTTGTCGAACTGGTAAACACAAGAGATGCCCATGGAGAACACGATCGGCGCTTATCTGGACGACTACACCCGGCTCGACGAACCGGGCGTACCGGCACAGCTGTACGACCTCGTACAACTCTACCCGTGGTTCACGCTGGGAAGGTATATGCAAATCCGATCGCTGCGCTATTCCGATCCGGCGGGGTATCGGCGGGCGTTGCGACGGGCCGACGTGCGGCTGTTCGTCCACCCGTGGCCGCGGCTGCTGCTCGACGAGACCCAGTCGACGGAGGCATATTCCGACTCGACTTATGCGGACTATGACGCGGGGGGGACGATTGCGGCGGAAGATGGGACCGACAGGGGCGGTTTCTCGCGGCCGGACACGGTAGAGGTGATCGACGACTTTCTCGAACACTTCGGCGGGGCCGGGGAACGGATCACGCCTCCACCGCCGCCGATGCTGGGGCGTGCCGGAGCGGAGGAGTATGTACAGGAGGATATTTCGGCCTCGTCGGTGGCCGAAGACGGAGAGATCGCGACCGAGACTCTGGCGGAAATCTATCTGGCCCAGGGACTTCCGGAGCGGGCGATCGAAATTTATTCTAAATTAAGTTTGAAATATCCGGAAAAAAGCGTTTACTTTGCAGACCTGATCGCCGATGTGCGGGCTTGTTACGGGGGGCGGTGAGCTTTTTGACCGGGATAGTACTTTAATAGAGACACGCTTTAGATCATGTACGTTTTTTTCATTGTTCTGATTATCTTTGCCAGCTTTTTGATTATTCTCGCGGTGCTGGCTCAGAATCCTAAGAGCGGGATGGCGGCGAATTTCGGCGCTTCGAACCAGGTGATGGGGGTGCGGCAGACGGCCGATTTTCTCGAAAAACTGACTTGGGGGCTGGCGATTGCCATTGTGGCGTTGAGCTTGATGGCGACCATGGCGATGCCGCGGGCGGATATCGCACGGAGTACCGATGTGTTGCAGCGGGCGACCGAGAACCAGGCGGATGCGGGGGTGCAGGGTTTTCAGATGCAGAACAATACGTTGCCAGAACAGGCGCAGGTGCCGGCGGAGGAGGGATCGGAAGCGGCTGAGTAATTTCGTTTTTTCTGCGGGGCGAGGCGGGGCGATAGATATTTGTATGGGAATCCCTTTTCACCGATCGGTGAAAAGGGATTCCTCTTTTTTACTCCCTCGATCCGCTCTTCTCGAAGCCCCGCTGCCGTGCGACATTTCGCAAAAAGTACCTATCTTTGAGATACGATATGGCAAAACAGAATTTCAAGGATACGCAACAGGCAGCCGCCCGGATCCTCTCCGAGATGGCCGGCGGTCGGTATGCCCCGATCTACCTGCTGATGGGCGAAGAGGGTTTCTATACGGACCGCATCTCGGGCTACGTGGCCGCTCACGCTCTGGGCGAGGCCGAACGGGAGTTCAACCAGACGGTCGTCTACGGCAAGGATACCGACGGGACGGCGGTGGTGGGGCTGTGCCGTCGCTATCCGATGATGAGCCCGAGACAGGTGGTGATCGTCCGCGAGGCACAGGCGCTGCGCGGGTTCGATGCCTTGGGCGTCTATGCGCGGCAACCGCTCGAAAGTACGGTCCTCGTGATCTGTTACAAAGGGAAAAGCCTCGACAAACGGTCGCAGGTCTATAAGCAACTGACCGCCTGCAAAGGGACGGTGGTTTTGGAGAGCGCAGCTCCGCGCGAGTACGAGATGGAGGGGTGGATTCGGGAACTGTTCGAGACGAGAGCATGTCGGATCGAACCCAAAGCGGTGCAGATGATCGCCGAACACCTCGGGACGGATCTCCAGAAGATCGACAACGAGATCGACAAACTTTTCACCCGGCTGCCGGAAGGGACGCGGGAGATTACGGCCGCGCACATCGAACAGAACATCGGGATCAGCAAAGATTTCAACAACTTCGAACTGACGCGAGCGCTGTCGGAACGGAACATGGCGCGGGCGTTGACGATCGCGGACCACTTCGCGGCCGATCCGAAGGGGAATCCGCTGGTCGTTACGATCTCCATGCTGTTCAATCACTTTCAACGCATCGTTACGCTGGGGATCGCCAAGTGGGAGAACCAGAAACAGGGACGGGCGGCGATGGCGGGACTGTCGGAGGCGGAGATCGCCCGACTGCTGAAACTCCCGTCGCCGTTTTTCGCCCGCGAGTATATCGCCGCATCGGCTAACTACCCGAACACCAAGGCCTTTACGATTCTGGGCTGGTTGCGGGAGTACGACATGAAGTCCAAAGGGATGAATGCCGGGTCGGCGGCGGACGGCGAGCTGTTGCGCGAGTTGATCTTGCGGATTGCCACGCTTTGATTCTATCGAGTTCGCGTTTTTTCGCTGTCTTTATCTTCCCGCCATCTTTGATTTTCTCTATCGACAGGCCCTTGCGACTCGTGGGGTTTTTACCGGGGTTCTCTCTGCCTTATCGGCAGGGGCCTCCCCTACTCCTGGATTCAACGATGCAGTACCGCTGGGCACTCCAGTCGAGCCTGTCGGACGTTTTATCGACCATTCGAGCATGGTCGGCAGGGAGAGAAATTACGGTCAATCCGAATCGGGCCGTTCAACCGGGAGGGCGGAGAGAATCGGTTTTGGTGGTCGACAATTCAAAGTCTCTTTTTCATTAAGAACTTTCAGAAAAGAGTATAAAAAACTCTGCCCTCCATTATGGCGAGCAGAGAACCAAAAGAAGTATGTATTTCCCGGAGTCTTAAATTTCCGGATTCCAACGCATCATCAAAAATTCCTCAAAGAGTTTTCAAAGAAATCCGCCTCAAGGGTAAGTCCTGAAATTATCCTAAGTACGTCTTGAGTTGCTTGCTCCGCGAGCTGTGCCGCAGCCGCCGAATCGCCTTTTCCTTGATCTGCCGCACCCGTTCGCGCGTGAGACCGAACTGTTCGCCGATCTCTTCGAGGGTCATCTCCGAGGTGCCGATCCCGAAGAAGTATTTGACGATGTCCCGTTCGCGCTCCGTCAAGGTCGAGAGGGCGCGTTCAACCTCCGTCGACAACGATTCGTTGATCAGGCTTCGGTCCGCATTGGGCGAATCGTTGTTGACCAGCACGTCCAGCAGACTATTGTCCTCCCCCTCGGCAAACGGCGCGTCGACCGACACATGTCGCCCCGACACCCGAAGCGTGTCCGCCACCTTTTCTTTCGGCAAATCCAGCACCTGCGCCAACTCTTCCGGCGACGGGGTCCGTTCGTTTTCCTGCTCGAACCGTGCAAATGCCTTGTTGATCTTATTGAGCGACCCGACCTGGTTGAGCGGCAGCCGGACGATCCTCGACTGTTCGGCCAGCGCCTGCAGGATCGACTGCCGGATCCACCACACCGCATAGGAGATGAATTTGAACCCCCGCGTCTCGTCGAACTTCTCCGCCGCTTTGATCAGCCCGAGGTTCCCTTCGTTGATCAAGTCCGGCAAGGTCAACCCCTGGTTTTGGTATTGTTTGGCCACCGAGACCACAAACCGCAAATTCGCCTTGGTCAGCTTTTCGAGCGCCTCCTGATCTCCCTTTTTGATTCGCTGCGCCAGTTCGACCTCCTCTTCGACCGTGATCAGATCCTCGCGTCCGATCTCCTGCAAGTATTTGTCCAGCGAAGCGCTCTCGCGATTGGTGATCGACTTGGTGATTTTTAATTGTCTCATTTATATGCCTTTCGATTATGTTTCTCGGTGGACCCGCGTCATAGTATACGTTTGTTTTCCGGATTTGTTTCGGTCGGGGCGATTTATTATCGGAATTATCCGTTTTCGTTCTATTTCAGGCTGTGGGCGTTCCGTTCGCCGAGGCGACGGGCGATGATTCCTACCACGACGAGTTGCATGGAGTGG
>JAIDFC010000316.1 GCA_029054535.1 Rikenella sp.
GGCGTAGGTGTTGAACAGTGCGCCGTTTTCCAGGTTCGTCGTGGTCTGTTCGATCGCGTTGTCGGTCAGGTTGGCGTTAAGGCTGACGCTTACGTTGTAGATTTTGCCGAAGTTGCTGTAGCTGAGGTTGAAACTGTGGCTGACTTCGGATTTCAGGTTCGGATTCCCGGTCGAGATGTTGTTCGGGTCCAGGTCGTTGACATACGGATTCAGGTACCAGATCCCGGGTCGCGACAACCGCTGGGTGTAACCCAACCGAACGTTTTGCATCTGAGAGGGTTGCCAGCCGAACGTTACGTAAGGAATCAGGTCGAAGTATTTGTTGTCGAGCGGATGGTCGCCGTCCGCCAGGTGGAACGTCCCGTCGTTGATGGTGTATTCGGCCCGCGCGCCGAGTTTGAAGCTGAACTTCTGGAGTTTCAGCAGGTAGCTGGCATAGGCGGCGGCGATATGTTGCCGATAGTCGAGCGAGTTCCGGCGGTTCTCTTCCTGGATCCAATCGCCGCCCGGTTCGCGCCGGAAGGTCTCGGGATCGCTGGAGTTGGGTCGCAGGATGTATTTCAATCCCGCTTCGACTTGGTGTTTCTGGGTGATCGGGTTGAAGTAGTCGGCCTGGAACGTATGTTCGAATCCGGAGGCGCGGTCTTCGGAGCGTTGGTCGTAGCTCGGATAGGCCGATTCGCCGATAATAGACCGCTCGTAGCGGCTGTTGTTGGGCGAGTAATCGAATTTGTAGGAGGCGGTGAACGTTTCGTCGGGTTTGGCGAAGGTCCGTTGGTAGTCGAAGTTGCCCGACACGGAACCGTAGCTGCCGTGCGATTCGGCCAGCGTCCGGTAGCTCTCGGTCAGGTTCCGGAGCCGGTCGTAGGCGTTGTCCGTCCGCTCCTGGTTCGACGCGTAGCTGCCGATGTAGCCGTTGAACGAGAGGGAAAGGAGATTGAATGTGTCGATCTCGTAGCTGGCTTCGAGTCCGAAGCCGTTGCCCTGGAATTTCGATCGGTTCGAACCGTCGTACTCCCGATAGTGGGCTGTGTCGAGGTCGAAATTCTCGGTGTTTCCGAACGAGGTCGCTTTCGGCGATCGCTGGTAGTTGCCGAAGTAGTTGGCCGAAACGTTGAACTTGCCGAGCGCCGCGGCGATATACGCATTTCCGTTCACCCCGCCCCAGGTGCTGGTTCCGAGGCCGAGACTCCCGTTGAAGCCGTTCATGGTCTTGCGGTTGGTGATGATGTTGATGATCCCGCCGATCCCTTCGGCGTCGTACTTGGCCGGAGGGTCGGTGATTACTTCGATGCTCTTGATCGACTCGGCAGGCATCGCTTTCAGGACCTCCTTATAGTTCCGCGCCATGAGGTTCGAGGTCTTGCCGTTCACCAGGATCTTGAAGTTGGTTTGCCCTTTGAGCTGGAGGTTGTCGTCGCCGTCGACGGTCAGCATCGGCACCTTGCGCATCATCTCCAGAGCGGTCATGGTCGGTGTCTCGGGGTCGGACGTGGCGTTGTAGGTGATCTTGTCGATGTCGGCCGTAACCAACGGCCGTTGGGCCGTTACGGTTACGGCTTCGGCGGTGAGTCCGGGTTCGAGGGCGATCTCGCCGAGCTGAAGCGGGGCGAGAGTCGTCGAATCGAACGCAACCGGGAGGCTGGCGGCCGTATAGCCGGTGAAGCTGAGGTGCAACAGGTATTTGCCCGGTGCCGTCTTGGCTGTCAGCGTGAATTTCCCGTTGTTGTCGGTTACGACCGCCGCCAGTGGGGTCGTTGTCGTGTCGGCGGTCAGGTAAGCGGTGGCATATGAGATCGGTTTCCGGTTTTCGGCGTCGACCACGGTTCCGCTGACGCTATATCCTTTCTGCGCTTCTTTTTGCGCTTCGGCCGGTCGGCTCGCACCGGAGGATGGAGCCGGAGAACCGAAGGTGGCAACGGTCTGAGATCGGACCGGTTGCGTTGCCGCCACGCATAGCGAAGCGGCGATGATCATTCGGGTTAATTTCATGGAATGGGGGTTGTATTTTCGTAAGTTTGGATTAGTGTATTAATTAGCTATTACACCGCAAAGGTAACCGATTGTTTGAAATAACCAAACGCAAATATATAACTAATTTTTTAGTTTTTGTGTCGGTTCTCTGAAAATCGGGTTGTTTGCGGGTGTTTCAGTCGGCGCGCGGCATGCTGTGGGTCGGCCGGGAAGCGGTTTTCTGAATTTTTTCGTTTCGGGAAGTTTTTCGGTCCTCCAGTTCCTCGAGGAGTCGTGTCAAATCAAAGAAGCGTGGAACTGCCATATGCCACGTCTTAGTCGAAGGTCGTAGGAGACCCAATAAGCAGATGTAGGAATAGCAGCCCACGCCATACAGCATGAGAACCACTATGCTATCTTTGCTTATTTTGAAAATTTCCTACGTTTTCAACTACAAGATGAGCATAACGCTTCTTTGCGAAAAAGGGAGTATGTCTGTGGATCGAGGCGCCCCGATCCGATGACAAAATAACGAATTTATTTGCGGATTCGGAAATGTTTGTTGGATGGATTTTGTTCTTTATTAGTCGTGCCGCGGGTCCCCGTTGGGGCTGTGGCGGATTTTTTAGAGGTGCCGGATTGCCGCCAGCGCGGGCGCAATCGAGCCTCGCGAGAAGTTGCGTCCCGCCGCGTGGGATGGCGGCGATCCGCGCAATCTACGATTGCGGTTTATGTCGAGTAATGTTGTCAGCCAGGGAGGCATTCAGCCCGCGCGCCTGCGGCGCGGTTTGTTTCAAAAAAATGTCAGCGAGAAAGCCGACTCGCAGAGTCGGTCGGCCCGCAGCCCTCCCGCCGCGGAGGGCCGAAATTTCGCTGCGCTGCATCGTCCTCGC
>JAIDFC010000317.1 GCA_029054535.1 Rikenella sp.
GTCGGCCGCGGGGCCCACACCCCGGGGGCGGCTCGTGTGGGTGGTCTTTTTTTTACACCCATTCTCAAAAAACCCCCCCCCCCGCGCCCCCCCCGGGTCGCCACCTCCCACCGCGGCGGACCGGTGCCGCTCGGCACTCGAAAACTGGACTTTGCTCTGCAAGCCTCCGCTGGCGGCGACCGAAAAACAGTCTTTGGCCGCGCGCCTGCGAAATCATTCTCAATAAACTCTTCGTTTATCGAGTGATTTCGCTCTTTAGGCGGGCGCGGTGCCGCTCGGCACTCGAACCGGGCAGCCTCTACCCTACATGCTTTGCCCGCGCGCTGGCGGAAATCTTGTTGGAACAATTCTCATTGTTCCAACGATTTCCTACTCCAGCAGTCGCGCGCGGGAATCTTCTCAAAGAGAGCCCCAACAAAAGACGCGATGCGTCCGTCGCCCGCGGGAATTTCATAAAGATTTCGCCAAGGGCGAAACTTTTGAAATTCCTTCTTAAGCGGGCGGGCGACGGGCTTTTCTCTCGAAACAGTGTTTGACCGCGCGCCGACGAAATCATTCTCAATAAACGCTCCATTTATCGAGTGATTTCGCTCTTTAGGCGGGCGCGCGGAATATCCTAAGGCAGAGAGAACCACAGCAAAAGCCCCAACGGGGCCCCGCGGTGGGCGGGCGATACTACGTATCGCTATAACATTCTAAAAACATTCTCTGACCGCGCGACCGCCCAAAATGCGCCCGAGGAAGAGTCCCGCAGGCATCTCCGCCGCCGATCACCCCATCGTATTGAATCGAATGGAGGCCTTGACCAAGGCCAGCGCCCGGATCGCCTCAACCGGAATCTCTTTGGGAGCATGGTGCGGGTTGTGGCTCACGAGCAGGACCCGTTCTGGATGCCCCTCGACCTTTTTGATGAACTTGACCGTGATATACTCTTCGCCCTCGTAGCTGAAAGATATGAGGTACATTTCGCCCCAGATGATGTTGTAGTAGTCTCTGATTTGCTTGTACATGACGATGTCTCCGGACTTAAGGAGCGGGTACATGGAGTCTCCACGGACATAGACCGCGCCGTCGCACCTCGGCAGGTCCGGGATCGAGATGTAGTCTATGGGTCGATTGCGGTTTGTGAAGATCGGGACGAGCCCGGCAACCGCCTCGAAGTCGTAGAGCGGCACCCGTTGCAAGTCCTGAGGCTGTCCGTTTTCTTTCCCCGTCTCCGCCTCCGCGAGCATCTCCCCGTTTCCGGTGAGCATCCACCCTTTGTCGATCCGGGGGAATGCCATTGCGATCCGATCGGCCATTTTCGTGGAGATCCGATTCCGTCCCCTCTGAATGTGGTAGATCGAGTCCGGCGACTTGAGGCCGATCCGGAGCGCCAACTGTTTGCCGTTCAGACCGGTATATTCCAGAATAGCTTGCATGCGTTGTTCGTCGCTCATGTCGAGATAAGATTTTGCGTATTCCTTTGGCACGAATAATCCGCCACTCCGGCCGTTGCAATACTTTTTATATTACATTTGTATGAATCATAAGTACAAAGGTATTATAAATTATGAAAAAACAAATCTTAGGAAGACTTTTATTTTTAGGAATCGGGATCAGCATGCTGATTTTTTCGTGCACCCGGACCGTTTACGTACCGGCAGTCCGGAGCGAGCGCGTGATCGACACCCTGGTCCGTAGCGAGGGCGACAGCGCCGTCTTGCAAGCTCTGTTCGCGTGCGACTCTGTGGGCAACGTGCGCCTCCAGGAGCTTCACGACGCGAAAGGTCGTATGGCCGAGATGGAGACCGAGCTTCGCAACGGCTCCCTCCGGGTCGTAACGCGCTGGCAGACGAAGTACGTGGACCGCATCCGGGAGGTGCACGACACGACCACCGTAGTCGAAGTGCGCGAAACGGTGCGTGAGGTTCGACATGTTCCGAAATTTTTCTGGTGGTGCTTCGCCGTGTCCCTCGGGAGCGTTTTGTGGGTCGTGTGGCGGCTTTGGCGGAAATTTGCGTAATTCGCTCCGGCCAATCGACTCCTCCGCCCTCTTTAGAGGGATAACGAAGACGAAGATCCCCCCTTCCGCTTTCCGGCCTTCGCCTTCTCGGCAAAAAAGAGCCTCCGTAATCCGAGAAGATTACGGAGGCTTTCGTTGTGATCCCGACAGGATTCGAACCTGTGGCCGACAGATTAGAAATCTGTTGCTCTATCCAGCTGAGCTACGGGACCCTTTCCATTGCGTATTGCGGTGCAAAAATAACATTTCGGACCGTTGTTTCCAAATCGGTCGTTATCTTTGCCGAATAAACGCGATTCGGCATGAAAAACGCACTGCTCCGTTTGGAGCCCGTCCTCGACACCCGGTACAGACTTCGTTCGGTTCGCCCCGTGCGCCCGATTCCGACGCCAGGGAGCGACACCGCCGCCCTGCTGCGCGAGATGCTGGCAACCAATCCGGCCCATTTCGCAGCCCGCACCGCCCTGGCCGACCAATCCGCCGACGCCGGCGCGATCGAAGCCGCCTGCCAGCTACGGTGGGAAGGCGCTCAACTGGTTTGCGACCTGTTGGATCGAGCCTCAGCCAGCGACGAGACCGTGCTTTTGGATTGGGACGACCCCTACACGGCTTCAGCCCTGACGATGGTTTACGATTCGGCAGCGGACCATTTCGTGATCGGCGACTTCGAGTTAGCCACGGCCCTGCTCGAGAGCGTGCTGGACGCCGATCCGGAAGACCACTCGAACGCCTCGGAGCTGCTGGCATTCTGTTATGCCGCTTTGGAGGAGTGGGAGTTGTTCGACGAGATCCTCAGCGTACTGCCCCCCGAGAGCCTGTCGACGCGCTTGGCGAGTTATTGGGGCACCTTCCGCCGCGCGGAAAACCAACCGGAAAACCAACCGGGAGAGCGGTCGGAAACGACCGCCAAGAGCGCTGCCCTCCGAACGCTCATACGCACCGAGAGTCCGGCCCTGTTCCGCGAATGGAGCGCAACCGACCACGACCCCGATCCGAATGCCGCGAATCCGCCGGCAGCGGTCGAAGCCCGTCGACTTTGGCTGCGAACGGAATCGCTCTGGCGCGAGTTTCCGGAGTTCGTCGCGTTCCTGAAAGGGTAACTCCCCGTCCCCCCCAAAAAAATCCAGCAACCCGACAGCCCGACAAC
>JAIDFC010000032.1 GCA_029054535.1 Rikenella sp.
GTCTATGGAGATCAGGACGGGGGAGAATTGTTGATCGTAGGGTGGGGCGGTACTTTCGGTCAGATCCGGACCGCCGTCGATGCGATGCGGGCCGAGGGAATCGGCGTTTCGCACTGCCATTTCGGCCAGATCAATCCGCTGCCGAGAGGGGTCGAACAGATCTTCTCCAAGTTCAAACGGATCGTCGTTTGCGAACTCAACATGGGACAGTTTGCCAACTACCTGCGGATGAGTATGCCGCAGTTCGGCTACCTGCAGTACAACAAGGTGCAGGGGCAGCCGTTCACGGTACGCGAACTGACCGAACATTTCCGGACGCTGCTGGACGAGAAGGGAGAGGGAAAATAATTGCATTCTAAAAAGAGATCGAAAATCATGGTACGATATACACCGAAAGATTTCAAAAGCGACCAGGAGGTCAAGTGGTGTCCGGGATGCGGCAACCACTTTATTCTCAATGCCGTAACTAAAGCCTTGCCGGAGGTGGCCGAGGCACTCAATTATCAACACCAGCGGTTTACGTTCGTGTCGGGGATCGGCTGTTCGTCGCGGTTTCCGTACTACGTGCATACCTATGGGTTTCATGGGATTCACGGCCGGGCGGCGGCCATTGCCACGGGGGTCAAGGTGGCCAATCCGACTTTGTCGGTGTGGGAAGTTACGGGCGACGGCGACGCACTGGCGATCGGCGGTAACCACTTCATTCATGCGATTCGGAGGAATATCGACATCAACATCATGCTCTTCAACAACCAGATTTACGGGTTGACCAAGGGGCAGTATTCGCCGACTTCGCCGCTGGGGAAGATTACGAAGACTTCGCCGTACGGGACGGTCGAACATCCGTTCTCGCCGGGCGAAATCGTCTTAGGGGCGCGGGGAACGTTTTTTGCGCGGACGATCGACGTGGATGTCGAGCTGACGAAGGATTGTTTGGTGGCGGCGGCTAAGAACGACGGGGCGTCGGTGGTGGAGATCCTGCAGAATTGCGTGATTTTCAATGATAAGGCTTACGATGCGTTCCTCAATAAGGAGGTGCGGGAAGATAGTACGATCGTTTTACGACACGGCGAGCCGATGATCTTCGGTAAGAATCGGGACAAGGGGCTGATTCTCGACGGTTTGAAACTGAAAGTGGTGAAGATCGGCGAGAACGGGATTACCCGAGCGGATATCCTGGTGCACGATGCGCATGAACCGAACCCGGGGATCCACATGATGCTGGTCAACATGAAGGCGCCGGAGATGCCGGTGGCGCTCGGGGTGATCCGGGCGGTCAAGGATCATACGTACGACGATCAAGTGCGCGACCAGTTGATCGCGGTACGGATGCGGGCCAAGATCTTCAATATGGACCAGCTCTTGCACAGCGGCGAAACTTGGGAGGTCAAATAATAATCGTTGGGTCATATTCGCTAAAAAGGGAGGGGACGAATCGATTTCGTCCCCTCCCTTTTTAGGCTCTCAGATCGCTACCGTTTCCCGCCGCGCTGTTGTTGCTGCTGTTTCCGCAACGCCTCCTGCTGACGCTGCATCTCTTCCAAGCGTTGTTGCCACTTCGATTTCTTGACCGGCTTTTTGGAGTTCTCCACCATTTGGGCATGGAGTTTCTGGTCGTCCACCAGGTATCGGAAAGCAAAGGTTTGTCCGATCGTGATGACATTCGCAAGGAAATAGTAGTAGCAAAGCCCCGCCGAGTAGTTGTTGAACCACACCAGCAGCAAGATCGGCATCAGGTAAAGCATCATGAACTTCATGCCCGGCATCTGTTGACTGCTCATGCTGGCCGACTGTGCGTAGTTGATCTTCGAGCTGACGAAGAGCGACGCCGCCATCAAGAGCGCGAACAGACTCACATGGTCCCCGTAGAACGGAATGCTGAAGCCGTGCGGAAAGTTCCAGATGCTGTCGTACGACGAGAGGTCGTCCGCCCAAAGGAACGACTTGTCGCGCAGTTCGATCGCCGCCGGGAAGAAGCGGAACATGGCGATCAAGATCGGAAACTGGATCAGCATCGGCAAGCATCCCCCCATCGGATTGACCCCGGCCGACTTGTAGAGCTGCATCATCGTTCTCTTATACACATCTGCGAGCCAACGAGACAT
>JAIDFC010000033.1 GCA_029054535.1 Rikenella sp.
CCAAAAAGGATGAGCCTCCGCGGCTCGAGCGGGTTAGAGGGAATACATCAACTTCCCCCGAGCGGGAAATTTCTCCTGGCGGAAACGGTTGTCTTCGAACAGAACAGACCGTCGCTTGGAGTGGCGCCGTCCCGCGCGCCTTGGAGGCGCGGTTTGTTGCAAGGTGCCGTTTTTCGGAGTTAAAAGGGCTGAACTGTAGCGAGAAAGCATAGTAAAACGAACTTAGACGACATAGAGACGATGTTTCGTAAGCGAGATAGAGCCTATGAGGCGCCCGAACCCGGGGCCGATCTGCGTGGTGTCGGAGCGTTGACGGCGGCGGAGGAGGAGAGTGCTCCGCCCGACTGGCGCGAGCCGGAGCCTGAACTCGAGGAGGAGACTCCGGAAGAACTCGCCGAGCGGGCGAATCCACGACGTCGGAAGCGCGGGATCCGGATCGGACAGTTTTTTACCGGCGGAGTGCTGTCGCAGGACGAGTTTACGCGGCGACTGCCGGTGATCGTCTATGTCGTTTTTTTGATGCTGCTCTATATCGCCAACGGGTTTCATATTCAGCACAAACACAGCGAATTGGATCGGATCTCGGACGAGCTCAAGCAGCTCAAGACCGAGGCCGTAACCTCGTCGGCCGTGCGGATGACCCTGACCCGACAGAGCGAAATCGAACGTTTGCTGCGGGAGCGGAACATTCCGCTGCGGCAGGGCGGAACGTTGCTTCATGTGATAAAAGATTGATCCAGCGCGCGTAGTCGACCCATGAAATCCCACTCCTCATCTTTTTCGCCTGTCGGGAAACCCGGCAAGCCCGGCAAGCCCGGGAAACCGCAGCAAAGCCCGATCAAGGAGGCTATCTTGCGGCGGGTCAAGGTGTTGTACGTCCTGTTCCTCGTGCTGGGACTGGCCGTGCTGGGACGGGTCGTGTGGTTGCAGACCGGTTCGGACGGCAAGACCCTGCGCGACCTGTCGAACAAGTACAGCTACCGCACCGAGGTGATCGAGGGGGCGAGGGGGAATATCTATTCCGACGACGGACGGTTGCTCGCCATCTCGATCCCGTACTATGAGTTGCGGATGGATATGGCGGCCGGGGGACTCAGTTCGGAACGCTTTTTCTCGAAAGTCGATTCGCTGAGCCGGTGTCTGTCCGACTTTTTTCAGGACAAAACCGCCGAGGAGTACAAGACCGAACTGTTGCAGGCCCATGCCGCGAAGAAACGGTTTCATCTGATTACCCGGCGCAAGGTCAATTTCCTGGAATTGCAGGAGATCAAACGTTTTCCGTTGTTCCGTCTGGGGGCGAATCGGGGAGGCTTTATGGCCGTCGAGAACAACCGACGGGTGAACCCTCACGGCGAGTTGGCGCGGCGGACGATCGGTTTCGTGAACCAGTCCGGGGTCAAGCTCGGGATCGAGGGGGGATTCGACGACTACCTGCGGGGCCAGCCCGGGCGGACTCTGAAACAGAAAATCTCGGGGAACTTCTGGACCCCGATCGCCAGCGACCAGAATATCGATCCGGTGGACGGCTACGACGTGGTGTCGACCCTCAACATCGAGATGCAGGACATGGTGCAGAGCGCCCTGCGGGAGTGGATCACGGAGGTCGAGGCCGACTGGGGCTGCGTGGTGGTGATGGAGGTGCGGACGGGGGATATCAAGGCGCTGTCGAACGTTACCCGCCGGTCGGACGGAACGCTGGTCGAGGACTACAACTACGCCATCGGGATGAGCATGGAGCCGGGGTCGACCTTCAAACTGGCCGGGCTGATCGCCCTGTTGGAGGATGCTCGGATGCCGCTCTCCACCTACTTCGACACCGAATCCGGCGTCGTACAGATCGGTCCGGTTCGGGTCGTTGACTCGCATGCCGGGGGGCTCGGGCGACTCACCTTGCAACAGGTGTTCGAGAAATCCTCCAACATCGGGATGGCCAAGGCCGTCAACCAGGCTTACGGACATCAACCCGCCAAATTCGTCAATGCGATTAACCGACTGGGGATTCACCGGCCGTTGGACCTCCAGCTGGCGGGCGAGGCCCGGCCGTTGGTCAAGCACCCCGCCATGAAGAACGGTTGGGATGGGACTACGCTCACGATGATGTCCTACGGTTATGCCTTGCGGATCGCGCCGATCCATACTCTGGCGCTCTACAACGCCGTGGCGAACGACGGAGTGTTGGTACGGCCCAATTTCGTGCGCGAGTTGAGGCAGTACGACCGCACGGTACGCCGCTTTCCGACCGATACGCTCAATCCGGCGATCTGTTCGCCGGCCACGTTGCGGGGCGTGAAACGCTCGCTGGAGGGGGTGGTGGTCAACGGTACCGGGCGGATGCTCCTCAATCCCAAGTACCGCATCGCGGCAAAAACCGGTACGGCACAGGTGGCTATCGGCCGCTACGGCTATGTCAACCGAAGCGGCGGACGGCACTATCTGGGGTCGATGGTGGGTTACCTGCCGGCCGACCAACCGAAATACTCGATCATCGTCGCCCTCAAGACCTACCACCCGGAGAACTCCGACAAACCTTACTACGGAACGGCGTTGGCGGGGCCGCTTTTCAAGACGGTGGCCGATCGGGTCTACGCCATGAATTTCAACGTTACGCAGCGGGTGGTGCCGCGTTCCCAACCGTTCGACGGGCGGTTGAAAGCGCTGGCCGGTCCGGCCGACGAACTGGACGAGGTCCTCAAAGCGCTTCGCGTGGCGGGAACTCCTCGCCTCCCGCACCAGGGACTCGCGGCGATCGACAGCGGTGGACGGGTCGTGATCCCGGCTCCGATGCCGGTTACGGCGGGGGTGCCGGACTTCCGCGGTCTGACGCTCGACGAAGCTCTGACGCTGGCCGAAAAGGTCGGACTGGCGCCGAAGTTCTCCGGAATCGGCGTCGTCCGGAAACAATCTCTCGAACCGGGAAACCCTTTTGAACAAACTACCGAAATTTTACTTACCTTAGACTCTAAATAATTTACCCGTTTTTCTTGAATGCTGTGTTTGGCTACTATATGGAACTGTTCTCTTTGTGAACAAAGAGAACCAGAAAAACTTTCGGGAATGCTAGCGCATTCCATGACCGTTCTTAGTGAA
>JAIDFC010000034.1 GCA_029054535.1 Rikenella sp.
CTTTTTCACGTTCCTGTACGCGGCGGCCGGACGTCGGATATTGACTCTTTTTACGGATAGTCCGACGATTCTGGCGGCGGCGAAGGATTATACGCTTTGGGCGGTGCTGGTGCCGGTGTGCAGCTTTCTGGCCTTTCTGCTGGACGGGATTCTGGTCGGGATTACGGCCACGGCTTTGATGCGGAACGCCATGTTCGTGGCTACGACGCTCTTTTTCGGGTTCTATCTGGGGGTGGCGACGCACTGGGGCAATGCCGGTTTGTGGGTCGCTTTTTTGCTGTTTCTTTTTCTGCGCGGAGCGGTTCAATTGGGGCTTTCGCGACGGCGAATATTGGGTTAGATACCGGTTCTGAATTCGCTGTAATCGTTTGTTTTTCAGGTTTTAATTATTTTTAATTCGGGTTTCGATGTCGTAGAATTGGAGCGACTCGATGCGACGAGCCGTTCTCGGCTGCGTACTTTTACGTGCTGAAAAATTGAAAATCAAGATGGCAGATAAACTCTATATCTTCGATACGACCCTGCGGGACGGCGAGCAGGTTCCTGGTTGTCAGCTCAATACGGTCGAGAAGATCGAAGTGGCGAGGCAGCTCGAATTGCTGGGGGTGGATGTGATCGAGGCCGGTTTTCCGGTGTCGAGTCCGGGGGACTTCAACTCCGTGCGCGAAATCTCGCGGGCGGTCAACCAGCCGACCGTCTGCGCCCTGACGCGCGCCGTGGAACGCGATATTGAGGTGGCCGCCGATGCGTTGAAATACGCCAAGCGGGGGCGGATTCATACCGGAATCGGGACTTCGGACGAGCATATCCGATACAAATTCAACTCCACGCGGGAGGAGGTCTTGGAGCGGGCCGTGGCGGCGGTCAAGTTCGCCAAACGGTTCGTGGAGGACGTCGAATTTTATGCCGAGGATGCGGGGAGGTCGGACAACGAGTACCTGGCGCGCGTGGTCGAGGCGGTGATTAAAGCGGGGGCGACGGTGGTCAACATTCCGGACACCACGGGATACTGTCTGCCGGCAGAGTATGCGGCCAAGATCGCCTACCTGATGGAACATGTCGACGGGGTGCATCGGGCGATCTTGTCGACGCACTGCCACAATGACTTGGGGATGGCGACGGCCAATTCGTTGGCCGGGATTGCGGCGGGGGCGCGACAGGTGGAGTGTACCGTCAACGGGATCGGCGAGCGGGCCGGGAATACGGCGTTGGAAGAGGTGGTGATGGCCTTGCGCTGTCATCGCGAGCTGGGGATCGACACGGGGATCGACACGAAACGCATTACGACCACCAGCCGGATGGTGTCGAGCTTGATGAACATGCCGGTGCAGGCCAACAAGGCGATCGTCGGGCGGAATGCTTTCGCTCACTCGTCGGGGATCCACCAGGACGGCGTGCTCAAAAATCGGGAAAGCTACGAGATCATGAACCCGGAGGATGTGGGGTTGGCCGACAATGCGATCGTGTTGACGGCACGGAGCGGTCGGGCGGCGTTGAAACACCGCTTGGAACAGATGGGGTATCTGTTGGAGGGAGACGAGCTGGCGGCGGCTTACGAGAAATTCCTCGTGCTGGCGGACAATAACAAGAATATTCAGGACGAAGACCTGTTGCCGTTGGTGGGCGGTGCGGAGAAGCGGGATCGGCATTTGCAGTTGACCTACCTGCAGGTGCTCTCGGGGACGCTGGTGCCGACGGCTACGGTGCGGGTGCGGATCGGCGGGAGCGAGGTTACGGCCACCGCCACGGGGAACGGACCGATCGACGCTTCGATCAATGCCATCCGGACCATTATCAAGGATAAGATTACGTTGCAGGAGTTCCTGATTCAGGCGATGACCAAAGGTTCCAACGATTTGGGGCGGGTGCATATGCAACTGGGGTACGGGGATGCGACGGTGCATGGGTTTGCGATCCATGCGGATATTACGCGGGCGGCGGTGGAGGCGTATATCGACGGGGTGAACAAGGCGCTGGCGTAGTTTTGTTGGGTTTTCAGCGTTCTTGATTACGGTAGCCCATTGCCCACCGCGGGCACGCGGGGCCCGGCCGGCCCGAGGCCAGTCGAACACGGTTCCGTCGCCCGCCCGCCTAAAAGGGGAATTTCGCTCGTTTTGCGAGAGCAAAATCGAGAAGAAATTCCCGCGGGCGACGGCTAATGAGCGCGCGCCGCGCCTAAGGAGGCGATTCAACATTTTCGACGAAAGTCGAAAGTGAATGAATCGCCTGGCGCGCGGATAGAGACTGCTTTTTGAATGGTATAGCGATACGCAGTATCGCCGGCTCGCCGCGAGCACGCGGCCCCGCGCGGGAGCGCAGTTGGACACGGTTTCTCTATAGAGAAGACCCCGCGCGCCGCCTAAGTAGCGAAATACGCCGTTTCAATGTGAATTGAAACGGATGGATTTCGCAGGCGCGCGGTCAAACACGTTTTGGAATAAAGAAGGGCCGGAGCCAGCGGAGACGCACATGAGCGCAGCGAGTGTTGCAGGCCTCCGCCTGGGGTGGCTTCGGCCCGACATGGGGAGATCGCGGAAAATTCTCGGGGCGACGCGCAGAACTTTTCGGAGTAAACTCCAGTCTTCGAGTGCCGCTCGGCACCGGGTCGAACGTCCGGGAGCAGCCGTACCCCTCGCGAGAGCGATGGGAAGGTTGCGGTCCGCCGCGGGGGATGGCGGCGATCCGCGCGCTTTCGGCGCGGTTGGTTGCGAGGAAATAACTGCGTTGTAATAGTTCAAGTCGTCGCCAGTGGCAAGAGCGTGTGAATGGAAGTGAACAAAGCTCGCGCCGCGTGGGGTGGCGGCGACTCGCGCACCCTGCGGGTGCGGTTTTCTCTATACAGAAAAAGGCGATGGCAGAGGCGGATTTTTCAAAGATTCCGAACCGACCGTCCAGAACCACCCCAGGCACCGGTGTCGTGCGCGAGAACTCTTCGATGAGAAAAAATATTAGAAATTAGGAACTACAGATACTTCAGAACAGCATGGGACAAACACTTTTCGATAAGGTTTGGGATGCCCACGTCGTGCGGCAGCTCGACGGCGGGAGGTCGGTGCTCTACATCGACCGGCACTATATCCACGAGGTAACCTCTCCGGTGGCGTTCGGCGGTCTTCGGTCGCGCGGGATCGGGATCTTCCGTCCGGATCAGACCACCGCGACGGCCGATCACAACACGCCGACCGTGGATCAGGACAAACCGCTGGAGGCGGGCGAGTCGAAAACTCAGCTCGACCAGCTGGACAAGAACTGCAAAGAGTTCGGGATCGAGAATTACTTCGGGCTCAACCATCCGAAGAACGGGATCGTGCATATCATCGGACCGGAGTACGGTTTTACGCAGCCGGGGATGACTATCGTTTGCGGGGACAGCCATACCTCGACCCACGGGGCTTTCGGTGCGGTGGCTTTCGGGATCGGGACGTCGGAGGTCGAGATGGTTTTCGCCTCGCAGTGCATCATGCAGCCCAAACCGAAGAAGATGCGGATTACGGTCGAGGGGTCGTTGGGCGAGGGGGTTACGGCCAAGGATGTGGCGTTGTACATCATCTCGCAGATCACTGCCGCAGGGGGGACCGGACACTTCATCGAGTTTGCCGGATCGGCGATCCGGGGGTTGTCGATGGAGGGGCGGATGACCTTGTGCAACATGAGTATCGAGTGCGGGGCTCGGGGGGGGATCGTGGCGCCGGACGAAACGACGTTTGCGTATGTCAAGGGGCGCGAGCATGCTCCTTCGGTCGAGACGGGCGACTGGGACCGTGCGGTGGCGTATTGGCGGACGCTGTACAGCGATCCGGACGCGGTGTTCGACAAGGAATATCGGTTCGACGCGGCGGACATTCAGCCGATGATCACCTACGGCACCAATCCGGGGATGGGGCTTCCGATCACGGGCGTCATTCCGGAACCGGCCTCCGAATCGGATGTCAAGGCGTTGGAATACATGGGGTTCCATGCGGGCGAGGCGATGATCGGAAAACCGGTCGATTATGTTTTCCTGGGGAGCTGTACGAATGGGCGGATCGAGGATTTCCGACTCTTCGCCAACGCGGTCCGGGGGCATAAAAAGGCGCCGGGGGTTACGGCTTGGCTGGTGCCGGGGTCGCATATCGTCGAACGGCTGGTGCGCGAAGAGGGCTTGTTGGATATTCTCCGTGAGGCGGGGTTCGAGCTCCGGCAACCGGGCTGCTCGGCCTGTCTGGCGATGAATGCCGACAAGGTGCCGGCGGGAAAATACGCGGTCTCGACCTCGAACCGAAACTTCGAGGGACGTCAGGGACCGGGTGCGCGAACGCTCTTAGCCTCTCCTTTGGTGGCGGCGGCGGCGGCCGTTACGGGGAGAATTACCGACCCGCGCGATTTCTTTAAAAAATAAATCGTTCGTTTTTTTGCAACCTGTGTTTGGCTACAGTACGGAACTGTTCTCTTTGTGAACAAAGAGAACCAGAAAAACTTTCGGGAATGCTTCGCATTCCATGACCGTTCTTAGTGAATAGTCTTGGGTTTACTTTTGGGGTGGTCTTTTTGTGGCGCGCCTAAGTTTTAGCTCGCATGAAGCGCGCTCACAAAAAGTGCCACCCCAACGAAAAGTCCGCAAGGCTCTTGACTACGGCAGCCCATGCGATACGCAGTATCGCCGGAAGTTTCTTTGGTACTTTCTGTTCACAGAAAGTACAGTACCCTCCTGTAGCTAATGACCGGTTACTGAAAAAAGAACTATTAATTATTATAAGCAAATGAGTAGAGAGAAGTTTGTAACGATCGTATCGGGAGCAGTTCCGGTGAACGTGGAGAATATAGACACCGACCAGATTATACCCGCCCGTTTTTTGAAGGCGACGGAGCGGAAGGGGTTCGGCGAGAATTTGTTTCGGGATTGGCGGTACACGAAAGAGGGGCAGTTGATCGGGGATTTTCCGGTGAACGACCATGGTCGGTACGAGGGTACGATTTTGGTGGCGGGGTATAATTTCGGTTGCGGGTCGTCGCGGGAGCATGCCGCGTGGGCCATTTACGATTATGGTTTCCGAGTGGTGGTGAGCAGTTTTTTCGCCGACATTTTCCGGAACAACGCTTTGAACAACGGGCTGTTGCCGATCCAGGTAACGCCGGAGTTTCTGGCGGAGATTTTCGAGACGATCGAACGGGACAACGGGGCGAAATTTACGGTCGATCTCGAAAACCAAACCTTCACCAACAATTCGACGGGACGGAGCGAGACGATTGTGATTGACGGTTACAAAAAGGAGTGCCTTTTGAAGGGGTACGACGATGTGGATTACCTCGTAACGCTGCGTCCTGAGGTCGAAACCTACGAACAGCGTCGGGGGCGCTAATCGCTGCCATATGCTATCGCCCGTTCGTTTTTTATGTTCCCAGTCTGTAGCTGCGGAATAAGCGAAGGAATGAATAACGAGAAAACGAGAGAAGCCATGAAGACGCTTGTCGAGATTATGGATACGACTTTGCGGGACGGGGAGCAGACCTCGGGCGTATCTTTTGCGCCGGAGGAGAAGCTGAGTCTTGCGAAGTTGTTGTTGACCGACCTGAAGGTCGATCGGATCGAGGTCGCTTCGGCTCGGGTGAGCGAGGGCGAGCGGCAGGCGGTGGGGCGGATTATGGAGTGGGGGCGACGGAGCGGATATTTGGATCGGATCGAAGTTTTGGGGTTCGTGGATGGAGGCGTTTCGCTCGATTGGATTGAGGGGTGTGGAGGTCGGGTAGTCAATTTGCTGACCAAAGGGTCGGAAAAGCACTGTACGTACCAGTTGCGGAAGACGCTCGACGAGCATGTGGCGGATATTCGGCGCGACGTGGCTGCGGCGACGGAACGGGGGATTGCGGTCAACCTCTATCTGGAGGATTGGTCGAACGGGATGCGGCATTCGCCGGCGTATGTGTACGCGATGGTCGACGCACTGCGGGATTTGCCGATCCGTCGGTTTATGTTGCCGGATACGTTGGGGATTTTCGAACCGTGGGAGTGTTACGAGGCGTGTCGGGCGATGGTGGAACGGTATCCGGACTTGCGGTTCGATTTCCATGCTCACAACGATTACGATTTGGCGGTGGCCAATGCGGTGTCGGCGGTTCGGGCGGGGATACAGGGGGTGCATACGACGGTCAACGGGCTGGGGGAACGGGCCGGGAATGCGCCGTTGTCGAGCGTGATCGCGGCGTTGCACGATCACCTGGGGGCCGAGATGGCGGTGGACGAGGCGCGGACGAATCATGTCTCTACGGTGGTCGAGAGTTACTCCGGGATTCGGATTCCGGCCAACAAGCCGGTTATCGGCGAGAATGTTTTCACGCAGTGTGCCGGGATTCACGCCGACGGGGATAATAAGAACAATCTCTATTTCAACGACTTGCTTCCGGAGCGGTTCGGGCGGACGCGGCAGTATGCGCTGGGGAAGAGTTCCGGGAAGGCCAATATTCGGAAGAACCTCGAACTGCTGGGGATCGAGCTCGACGAGGCGTCGATGGCGCGCGTAACGCAGTACATCGTCGAGTTGGGGGACCGCAAGGAGATCGTTACGGCAGAGGATCTGCCGTACATCGTTTCGGACCTGCTGGGCAATGCGGGCGAGGGGCAGGCGGAGGCGGTCCGGATTCTCAACTACTCGCTGTCGGTGGCGCAGGGTTTGCGTCCGGTGGCCACGGTGAAGATCGAGATTCACGGGCAGAGCTACCAGCAGACTTCGGCGGGGGACGGGCAGTACGATGCGTTCGTGTCGGCGGTTCGGGCGATCTATCGCGAGCAGCTGGGGCGCGAGTTTCCGATCTTGGCGGACTACTCGGTGAGCATTCCGCCGGGGGGGCGGACCGATGCGTTCGTGCAGACGCTGATTACTTGGGAGCAGGACGGCGTACGTTTCAAGACACGGGGGTTGGATGCGGACCAAACGATTGCGGCGATCAAGGCTACGGTTAAGATGCTCAATAAGATCGAGAATCGGGCGGGTGGGATATAGCGATGTTTTTGGCGCGGCTGGAGGCGGTTTTTAGAATGGTATAGCGATGCGGAGCATCGCCCGCCCGGCGGGGGCACCCGCGGCCCCACGCGGGAGCGCAGTTCTTGCATGTTGCCGAGCAAGCTCCAGTTTTCGAGTGCCGAGCGGCACCGCGCCGCGCCTAAGTAGCGAAATACGCCGTTTCAATGTGAATTGAAACGGATGAATTTCGCTGGCGCGCGGCCAAACACGGTTTCTTTTGGGAAAGACTGTCGCCCGCCCGCCTAAGAGGGGAATTTCGCTCGTTTTGCGAGAGCAAAATCGAGATGAAATTCCCGCGGGCGACGCAGAGGCGGATTTCTCAGCGGCCTCGGGTTGCCGCCTGCAAGGACCGCAATCCTCGCGTCAGCGATGGAAGAATTGCGGTCCGCCGCTGGGGGAGGCGGCTGGCCCGCGCGACCGAAGGCCGCGGTTTATAGCAAAGCTGCAGATCGTTCTGCGCGCGGCCACACCCGGCTTGGGAATAAGAAGGGCCGGAGCCAGCGGAGGCTTGCCGAGCAAACTCCAGCTTTCGAGTGCCGAGCGGCACCGGCCCTCCGCCTGTGGTGGCTTCGGCCCGCGCACCCTTTGGGTGCGGTTTATGGCGTGTCTTCATGAATCGCCCGACGCGCGGTCAAAGACGTTGTGAATTAGAATAGGCCGCCGCCAGCAAGGGCGTAATCGGGCCTCGCGAAAAGTTGTGTCCCGACGCAGAGTAGTCGGTTGTTATGGGAAAGGGACGATGTCGTGAACGAGGAGGTGAAAGAATAGAATATCAAACCAAAATAGTCGAGTGAATTATGAATCTGAACATTGCGTTGCTTCCCGGCGACGGGATCGGTCCGGAGATCGTGGGCGAAGCCGTGAAGGTCTTGGATGCCGTCGGAAAGAAATACGGACATACTTTTAACTACAAAAAAGGATTGGTCGGCGCCTGTGCGATCGACGCGACGGGCGACCCGTATCCGGCCGAGACGCATCGGATCTGTCAGGAAGCGGGTGTGGTGCTGTTCGGCGCGATCGGCGATCCGAAGTACGACAACGACCCCTCGGCGAAGGTTCGGCCGGAACAGGGTCTTTTGCGGATGCGGAAATCGCTGGGACTTTTTGCCAACGTACGGCCGTTGGTGGTGTTCGACTCGCTGGTCGACCGCTCGCCGCTCAAGGCCGAACGGGTACGGGGGGCGGATTTCGTCTGCATTCGGGAGTTGACCGGCGGGATGTATTTCGGTCGGCCGCAGGGTCGGAGCGAGGATGGGAATACGGCTTATGACACGTGCGTTTACTCGCGCGAGGAGGTGGAACGGATCCTTCGGGTGGCTTTCGAACAGGCGCGGAAACGGCGCAAACTGCTGACGGTGGTCGACAAGGCCAATGTGATCGCAACGTCGCGTCTGTGGCGGCAGATCGCCAAGGAGATGGCGCCGCAGTATCCGGACGTGCAGGTCGACTACATGTTCGTGGATAACGCCGCGATGCAGATCATTCAACGGCCGACGTATTTCGACGTGCTGGTTACGGAAAACCTCTTCGGGGATATCCTGACCGACGAATCGAGCGTCATCAGCGGTTCGTTGGGTCTGTTGCCGTCGGCGTCGCTGGGGAGCGAGGTGGCGTTGTTCGAACCGATCCACGGCTCGTATCCGCAGGCGGCCGGTAAGAATATCGCCAATCCGATGGCGACGATCTTGAGTGCGGCGATGTTGCTGGAACACGTGGGGTTGGCGACGGAGGGAGCGGCCGTGCGGTCGGCGGTCGAACGGGCGATTGCCGAGGGGGTTGTTACCGAGGACCTGATCGATTCGTCGGCAGTGGGACAGAAGGCTTGCACGACGACACAAGTCGGGGATTTCGTGGCTGCGAATGTGTAGCGTTTTTTAGAGGTATTGCATTGGTATGCAGAGGCTGCGGAGTTCTTCGCCGCCTCTGTGTGTTTTTGTGGGATAGGGGTTTATTGGATATGATCAAACCACTCTGTTGCTCGCTGCGTTGTGGGTGGAATCTTTTTTGTGATTGTTATAACGCAGCATCTATTGTTAGGGCTATTGGTGGTTTTCTGTGGCCGTTATAGCGATATGCAGCATCGTCTTTTGTTGTAGGGTTTTCTGTGATCGTTATAGCAATGCGAAGCATTGCAAGCCCACCGCGGGCACGCGGAGCCCGCGCGGCCTGAGCGCGTCTGACACGGTTTCTCTAAGATAAAGACCCCGCGCGCGACTGCTGGAGTAGGAAATCGTTCAAAAGCGCGATTCGCTTTTGAACAAGATTTCCGCCAGCGCGCGGTCAAACACTGTTTTGAGAGAAAAGTCCGTCGCCCGCCCGCTTCGCAGGGGAATTTCGCTCGTTTTGCGAGAGCAAAACCGAGATGAAATTCCCGCGGGCGACGGACGCACAGCGTCTTTTGTTGGAGTTCTTTTTGAGAAGATCCCCGCGCGCCTCGCCTAAGTAGCGAAATACGCCGTTTCAATGAGAATTGAAACGGATGAATTTCGCAGGCGCGCGGCCAAAGAAGTTTTGGAAATGAAAAAGGCCGACGCCGGCGGAGCAGCCAGTGAACGAAGTGAACTTGGCGCCCTCCGCG
>JAIDFC010000035.1 GCA_029054535.1 Rikenella sp.
CTTGAAAGAAAGGGACCCAAAGAACTTCCAACAGCTACGCTATGCCTTAGGCATCCGCAATCTAATGCTCTGGCCCATTTGCTTGGGCCGGGGTTCTTTTAGGCGCGCCCTTCATGCGAGCTAAACCGTTGGGCGCGCTCAAAAAGAATCCCTCGGCCCCAATATAAGGCCCAAAGGCTCTTGACTACGGCAGCCCATGGAATGCGAAGCATTCCCGAAAGTTTTTTTGGTTCTTTTTGTGAACAAAAAGAACAGTTCCAGCTTGTAGCTAAAGAACGGTTACAGAAAAAAGAACGATTAATATTTCAGAATACATGGAGAAGATACGAGTAGGTATTATTGGGGGAGCCGGTTATACCGGCGGCGAGGCCGTACGGTTGTTGATTAACCATCCGGGCGTGGAGTTGGTATATGTTCATAGCAATTCTAACGGCGGGAATTTGGTGAGCGATGTGCATGCCGATTTGTTGGGGGACACCGAGATGCGGTTCGTCGACACCCCGATCGGCGAGTTGCCGAAGGTGGAGGTTATGTTTTTGTGTTTGGGACACGGGGATTCTCGGAAGTTTTTGGAGTCGCATTTGATTCCGTCGGATGTGCGGCTGATCGACCTTTCGCAAGACTTCCGGATCGCGCCGGAGACGATGATCGACGGGCATGAGTTTGTGTACGGGCTGCCGGAGCAGAACCGGGAAACCATTACACAGGCGAAAAATATTGCCAATCCGGGTTGTTTTGCGACCTGTTTGCAGCTGGCGCTGTTGCCGTTGGCTGCCCAGGGGCTGATCCGCGGGGATGTGCATGTATCGGCCACGACCGGGTCGACCGGCGCGGGGCAGAAGCTCGCAGCGACGTCGCACTTCTCGTGGCGGGCCAATAACCTCTCCACTTATAAAGTGTTCGAACATCAGCATCTGCGGGAGGTGGGGCAGATGATCCGATCGTTCGAACCGGCTTTCGACGGGGCTGTGAACTTCATCCCGTATCGGGGGGACTTCACGCGCGGGATTATCGCTTCGGTCTACACCGACTTCGCGGGGACGCTGGAGGAGGCGCAGCAGATTTACAAGGATTACTATGCTTCGGCGGCGTTCACGCACGTCAGCGACAAGGCGATTTCGCTGAAACAGGTCGTCAATACCAATAAATGTCTGCTCCACCTGACGGTGCACGAGGGCAAGCTGCTGATTATGTCGGCGATCGACAACCTGCTGAAAGGGGCGTCGGGACAGGCGGTGCAGAACATGAACCTCATGTGCGGCCTGCCGGAGACGATGGGCTTGAGGTTGAAACCGTCGGCGTTTTAATTTAATCGTTCTTTTTCTGAGATCTGTGTTTGGCTACGGGACCGAACTGTTCTTTTTCTGGTTCTCGCTAACTGCGCTGCGCTTGTTTTGCCTGACGGCTTCCTCGTGCTACCTCGCCAAAGCTCGCAAGCGGCTTTGGTCTCGGTACGCTACTCGGTTCCTCCTCGCCGCTTACCATAGCCCGCAAGCGGTCTCTGGATTCGCTGGCAGCGTCGGTTGTTCACAAAGAGAACAGTACCCGCACGTAGCTAAATACTGATTACAGAAAAAGAATCATAAAAATAAACAAAAGAGATGCAATTATTCGACGTATATCCCCTTTACGACATCGAGATCGTGAAGGCGCAAGGTTCCACCGTGTGGGACGAAAAAGGAGAAGAATATCTGGATTTTTACGGCGGCCATGCCGTGATATCGATCGGGCACACCCATCCGCGTTATGTGAAGCGGTTGACCGACCAGCTCGGGAAAGTCGGTTTTTACTCCAACTCCGTACGGATCAGTGCCCAGAAAGAGTTGGCCGAGAAGCTCGGGAAGTTGTCGGGGCACGACGATTACCAGTTGTTTTTGTGCAATTCGGGGGCGGAGGCGAACGAGAATGCGCTGAAACTCGCTTCGTTCCACACCGGTCGGAAAAAAGTGGTTGCGATGCGGGGGGCTTTTCACGGTCGGACCTCGCTGGCCGTGGCGGTTACGGACAATCCGAACATTACGGCGCCGGTGAACCGGACCGAGAATGTCGTTTTCGTTACCTTGAATGATGAGCAGGAGCTCGAAACGCTGTTTGCCAGAGAAGGGGGGGAGATTGCGGCCGTGATTCTGGAGGGGATCCAGGGCGTGGGTGGTATTCGGGTGGCTTCGGACGCTTATCTGCGGAAGATCCGGTCGCTGTGCGACGAGTACGGGGCGGTGTATGTGGCCGACGGCGTGCAGTGCGGATGCGGGCGGACCGGGAAGTACTACTCGCACGACTGGGCGGGGGTGAGTGCCGATATTTATACGATGGCCAAAGGGATCGGGAACGGTTTCCCAGTGGCTGCGGTCTCGATCGCGCCGCACATTGCGCCGAAGTACGGGATGCTGGGGACGACGTTCGGGGGGAATCACCTGGCTTGCGCGGCGGCTTTGGCGGTGGTCGAGGTGATGACTGAAGACAATCTGGTGGAGAATGCCGCGCGGATGGGGGACTACCTGATGACCGAACTGCGGAAGTTCCCGAAAGTCAAGGAGGTGCGGGGCAAGGGGTTGATGATCGGCGTCGAGCTGTATGAGGAGAGCGCGCCGTTCCGCAAACGGCTCTTGTTCGACGAACATGTCTTCGTCGGGTCGTCGTCCGATAAGAATACTTTTCGGTTGTTGCCGGCGCTGAACATCACGCAGGAGCATTGCGACCGGTTGTTGGCGTCGTTGCGTAAGCTGTTGGCTTAGGGGATGGCTGTGCATCGGGCGTTGCTGCTCTTAGGGAGCAATCTCGGCGATCGGGCGGAGGCGTTGGCCTCCGCCCGATCGCGCTTGGCCGCGACGGCGGGTCGTGTCGTGGCGGTCTCGCGGGTGTATGAGAGCGAACCTTGGGGCGTGTTTGCGGCGGGCGAGGAGCCGTCTCCGTTTCTGAACCAGGCGGTCGGACTCGAGACTTCGTTGGATCCGCTGGCGCTGCTCGACGCGACGCAGCGCATCGAACGCGAACTGGGGCGGGCGGAGCATGGGCCGGAATACGATGCGGTTACGGGCGGTCGGGTGTATCGGCCTCGGACACTGGACATCGACATGCTGTTCTACGATTCGGCGATCCTCCGCCTGTCGCGACTCACGGTGCCTCATCCGCGACTCGTGGAACGACGCTTCGCCCTCGAACCGGCCGCCGAGCTCTGGCCCGACTACCTCCACCCGGAACGCAAAATCGCTCTGAAAGAATTATTTAATTCATTTTTGTTGGGCGATTCTCGATAATTTACCCTATATTTGCAATCCGTTTGCGACGTAAAGAAATAGTAATCATATAAATAATCAAACGACATTCGTCATGACAAAAGCAGATATCGTAGGCGAAATCGCTAAGAGTACGGGCATCGAGAAAGTCCAGGTGCAGCAGGTGGTGGAATCGTTCATGGAGAACATCAAGGAGACCATGATGGCGGGGAACAATGTCTACCTGCGCGGTTTCGGCAGCTTTATCATCAAACGGCGGGCACAGAAGGTGGCGCGGAATATCTCGAAAAATACGACCATTACCATTCCGGCTCACAACATTCCGGCTTTCAAACCGTCGAAAACTTTTGCGGGCGAGGTCAAAGCGAAGTCGATTGCTAAGAAATAATAC
>JAIDFC010000036.1 GCA_029054535.1 Rikenella sp.
GCATCGGTACTCCCCGTAGGAATCGTCGACGATCAGTCGTACCCGCCGTTGTCGCTGTTTGAAGCAGACACGGCCCATTGCCCACCGCGGGCACGCGGACCGGAGCCGGTGGGCGAAAATGCGGATCGAAACATTCCGTCAAGTAGATTGCGAAAAAGGATCCGAGTAAGGAGCGACTCTTCCCGCAATATAAAAAATCGAGTCGAGGACGTTAGTACTTAGAAACAGAGAGATTCCGGATCGCACGCTCGAGTCGGAAACCGTGCATCGAACGAGCCTTTCGTCCGAGAGCAAACGTTTGCATAAACCGGAGAAAATGTGTAATATTGTGAGTTTTTATTCGGGGGGCGTTGTGAACGCCTGCCCGCGAGAAACGAACTACCCAAACCAAATAATCCATATGAAATCTTTTATAGTTCGGTCCTGTTTGATCGGCGGGACCCTTTTGTCGAGCTGCCTGTGGGGCGGCATGGCGCGGCTTTCGGCTCAGACCGTCCGGACAGAGGCGCGGCCGGCGAAGG
Source organism: Rikenella sp. (assembly GCA_029054535.1). Classification (GTDB taxonomy): domain Bacteria; phylum Bacteroidota; class Bacteroidia; order Bacteroidales; family Rikenellaceae; genus Rikenella. The sequence continues at coordinate 522 of JAIDFC010000036.1, forward strand.
AGAAGAATGCTCCGTTGTTTACGACCGATATTGCCGTGCTGGCGGATGGCCGGGTCGTGCTGTCCAATAAGGGCGATCGGTCGGTTCGGATCTATGCGGCGGATGATTGGACCGCTCCGGTGCGGAGTTGGACCTTCGAGCAGGTTCCGACCGGGATTGCCGTGGGAAAGGTCGGTGGAGCGGAGCGGATTTTTGTAACCACGTTCGAGAAGCGGGGGACGCTGGAGGTGATCGATCCGGAGGCGGAGGGTTCGGCGGCGGTGCGCTCTGTGAACGTGGGATCAGGAGCGACGGCGCCAGTGGTTTCGGCCGACGGGCGGCGGGTTTATGTGATGAACCAGTTTGCCGCCACCGTGGATGAAGTCGATCCGATTGCCGGAAAAGTGGTTCGGAGCGTGCGGGTGTTGCGCGAACCGAAAGGCGGTGTCGTTTCTAAAGACGGCAAGTATTTGTTCGTTACCAATTTCCTGCCGGCACAACGAGCCGATGTCGATTACGTGGCGGCGGATGTGTCGGTGATCGACCTGGGGAGCTTCAAGAAGATCAAGGATGTCAAGCTGGCCAACGGGAGCAATGCGTTGCGGGGGATCGCGCTGAGTCCGGACGGGAAATACGTGCTGGTTTCGCATAACATGGGGCGGTTTACGGTGCCGACTTCGCAGCTGCAGCAGGGGTGGATGAATACCAGCGCGATGAGCGTGGTGGATGCCGAGACGTTGGAATTTCTGGGGGGGATCGTGCTCGACGAACCGGAACGCGGGGCGGCCGGGATTTGGGATATTCGGAGCGTGGGGAATAAGATCTACGTTTCGCACTCCGGGACGCACGACATCAGTGTGATCGACTATCCGGCGATGGTCGAGCGGCTCAAGGGGTATCGCGGGACGAAAGAACAACTGTCGTACGACTTGCGGTTTTTGTACGGTGCCCGGCAGCGGGTGAAAGTGGAGGGGAACGGGCCTCGGCGGATGGCCGTTTCGGCGGATGGGGGGCGGCTTTATGTGCCGACCTATTTTTCCGATACGCTGAACGTGCTGGATGTGGCGACCGATGCGGTGGTGGATGCGGTGCCGTTGGTGGCGGGTCGGACCGAGACCGACGTGCAGGCCGGGGAGCGGATTTTCAACGACGCGGCCTATTGTTTCCAGAATTGGCAGTCGTGCAACGGCTGTCATCCGGGCGAGGCGCGGAGCGACGGGATGAACTGGGACCTGATGAACGACGGGATCGGGAATCCGAAGAACTGTAAGAGCTTGTTGTACTCGCACTTTACGCCGCCGTGCATGATCTCCGGGATTCGGGCCGACGCCGCGATTGCCGACCGGAAAGGGTTTACGCACATTCAGTTCTATGATATTCCGGAGGAGATGGCTGTGCAGGTGGATGCCTATGTGAAGAGCTTGCGGGCGGTGCCGAGTCCGTATCTGGTGGACGGACGGCTGTCGGAAAAGGCTTTGGCCGGAAAGGCGGTGTACGATAAACTGAAGTGCGGCGATTGTCATAATGGGGAGTACTATACCGACATGCAGATGCACCGGATCGGCGCGGATATCGAATTCGAGAAGGGGTGGGATACGCCGACCTTGCGGGAGGTGTGGCGGACCGCGCCGTACCTGTTCGACGGTCGCGCGGCTACCATGCGCGAGGTTTTCGAGGTCCATCGGCATGGGATCGAGGATAAGAAGGTGAGCGCCAAGGAGATCGACGCGCTGGTCGAATACGTGAACTCATTGTAGAACGCTTCGGGGGGAATACGGAATTATGGGCTTTCGTGTCGTCTACAATATAGATAAGGTGTGGTTCCGGGGGTTCGGTGAGATGGTCGGCGAGATGCTCGACAAACTCGAGGCCGCTTGCGACCGAGGGGGGATCGTGCCGCTGCGGTTGGTCTTTTTCGGCAATCCGGACAATAATGTTCAGTATCTGGAGCACCGGGCGTGGCTGCTCCGGTTGATCCGCGAGCGGTGCGAACGGTTCGGATGGCGGATGCCGCTGGTGAGCTACGTGGCGCAACGGTCGCTGGATTCGGGGTTGGTGATGGAGTCGCAGTGCGTCTCGCGCGAAAATTCGGCGCTGGTGAGGGATTGCGTTTCGGCGACGGGGGGAGTGCGCTACTTTACGATCGAGAACGAGGAGGGGAAACGGCTCTTTACGGAGGGGATCTTGCCGACGTCGATCGACGCGCCGATCCTCGACCAGTCGAACGAAGTGCTCGGTAAGCTGGGCGAGGTGCTCGACGCGGAGGGGATGGCGATTCATACCATCGTGCGGCAGTGGAACTACATCGAGCGGATCACCCACGTGCCGGATCATCCGGGGGCGAACCAGCATTACCAGGATTTCAACGACGCCCGGTCGCACTTCTACGCGCGGACCGAGTGGCGGGGCGGTTATCCGGCGGCCACCGGGATCGGGACCTCGCACGGCGGGATTATGGTCGAGGTCGATGCGGTGGATTTCCGGCTGCGGCGTTGTGTGGCGGCGGCGTTGGACAACGCCTTGCAGGTGGCGGCGCACGACTACTCGCAGAACGTGCTGATCGGGGTGGCCGACAAGATTTTCCGACACAAAACGACGCCCAAGTTCGAACGGGCCAAGGCGGTGGTCGGAACCGTCGATTCGGGGGTGCAGGTCTATATCTCGGGGACGGCGGCCATTCGGGGCGAAGAGTCGCTCACCGGCGTCGGGATCGAACGCCAGACCGTTATTACGCTCGAGAACATCGACTACTTGATCTCGCGCCAAAACTTGCGCAAACATGGAGTCAAGGTCGAAAAATCGCCCGAAATTCAAATATTTCGCGTATATTTGAAAGCCGAGAACCTGTTGGAGCCGGCTCGGCGGATTATCGAAGAGACCTATCCGGAGGTGCGGGCGCTGTATGTGCTGACCGACGTGTGTCGCGACGAGCTGCTGATCGAGATCGAGGGAGTGGCTTTCGCCAGGCATTGACCCCGCGGAGCGAGAAACAGAGTAAAAAAAAGACATAAAAAACTAACACCATGAAAAACATCAAGTCATTCGCAACATCTTTGGCGGCTGCGGCTGTATGCGGCGCGGCGTTGATTCTCTCATCGTGCGGCTCGTGCGGCGCGCCGAAAGAGGGGGCGGATCAATCTCAAAACGCTACTGCCATGAACAAAGCACCGTATCAGAAGAAGTACACCAACGCAGACTTTTACGACGCACAAGGGAATTTCAAACAGGATGTCGCTAAGGAGGCTTTCCTGGATATGTTCGCGCATTACGACGTGCCGTTCACGCCGTTGATGGAGAAAGACATCTGGTTCACCGACTTCGGACTGGGCGACTTCGAGAACTGCGGGATGGGGGGGATTTTCTGGATCAACGATGCCGACGAGGGCTATTTTGCGCACAGCATCTATCTGTTGCCGGGTCAGATGATCCCGGAACACAAACACGTGAAGACCGCTTTTCCGGCTAAGAAAGAGTCGTGGATGGTGGACAAGGGCTGGGTCTACAACTTCTCGGAAGTAGGCGAGCCGACGGAAGGGGCAGAGGCGTTGGTGCCGGAGTCGCAGAAGGCGACGACTGTGTCGAAGAATTATGTGAAGCAGCAGCTGGGCGAAGTGCTGACCTTGAAAGCGCCGGAATCGTGGCACTTCATGATGGCGGGGCCGGAAGGGGCTATCGTTTGGGAATTTGCCAACTACCATGACAATGACGGGCTGCGGTTTACCCAGCCGAAAGCGGCGCTCTAAGCGGGGGGGGGCTGACGATTGTGCGTGCCTTATCGCGGGCCTTGGCGGTGCGGTACTGGCACGCAAAGAAAATACCGCTTTTTCAGCGGAGGCGGGGAACGCGAGTTTCTCGTCCTCCGCTTTGTAACAAGATACTACTAACCCGAATTCAAAAAAACATACGACCGAGTTATGAGAACATTCGACCATGTCGGCATACCGACCTCGACGCCCAAGCCGGGCGAAGTCTACAATGAAGGGATGAAAGTGTGGCTCACCGATTTCGCCAAGAGTGCGAATCGGATCGAATGGCTGCGTTTCGAGCCCGACTCGTGGATGCCGGAGCTGATCCGGACCACGACCCATATGGCCTACCAGGTAACCGATCCGGAAGCGGAGATGGCCGGGAAAAAGGTTCTGCTGCCCCCCACCGATTGCGGGGGAGGGAACTGGATCGCCTTCGTCGAAGAGGAGGGGATTGCCGTGGAACTGATGTGGAAGGTGCAATAAATAACGCGATAGTCTAACAATACACTGAAAACGAGATGAATAAATTCATAAATTCGACCGAGAACATTACCGCGGAACTTTTGGAAGGGTATACGATGGCCTTTGCCGATACCGTGAAGCTGGGGGCGGAGAATATCGTCGTACGGACCCATCCGAAGGCGGAAGATAAAGTAGCGATCGTCGCTTTCGGGGGATCGGGACACGAACCGGCCGTGAGCGGGTTTGTGGGCGAAGGGATGTTGGATGCTTCGGTGGTGGGCGATATCTTCGCCGCGCCGGGGGCGCAGCGGTTGTTCCAGGCGTTGCAGATGTTCAAGCGCGAGGCGGGGATCTTGTTGCTCGTGCTGAACCACTCCGGGGACGTGATGAGCGGCAATATGGCCATGCAGTTGGCCGAACGCGCCGGGATCAAAGTGAAGTCGATTATGACCCACGACGATATTTCCGCAGGGCTGGATGCGGCGGATGAGGATCGGCGCGGGTTGGCGGGGGCCATTCCGATGTACAAGATCCTGGGGGCGGCGGCAGAGCAGGGGAAATCGCTCGACGAGCTGATCGAGATCGGCGAACGGTTCAATAAACAGGTGGCTACTTTGGCGGTGGCGATGCGCGCTTGCACCCATCCGCAGAACGGGGCGACAATCACGGAGTTGCCGGAGGGGATGATGCAGATCGGGATGGGGCAGCACGGCGAGGCGGGACAAGGGGGGAACGAACCTCTGGTGTCGGCGGATGCGACGGCTGAGTTTATGGTCGGGCAGGTGATGAAGAAGCTCGATTTGAAAGGGGGGGATAACGTGCTGATGTATAT
>JAIDFC010000037.1 GCA_029054535.1 Rikenella sp.
CGCAATATTCACTTCGTTCATAAGCTCCTCCGCCGGCGTCGGACTTTCCCCTAAAAAACTGTGTTTGACCGCGCGCCTGGGGAAATCATTTCCGATAAACTCCCGTTTATCGGTTTGATTTCCCTCTTTAGGCGGGCGCGCGGGATTGCATCTATCCTAATAAAGGCCGCCCGCCGTGGCGCGAACGCGTCGGCCGGGCGGGCCCCGCGTGCCCGCGGTGGGCCGGCGATACTACGTATCGCTATATCGTTCGGCAATAAAAAACCTGCAAAAACCCCAACAAAAGATACCGCGCATCGTTATAACCTGCACCGAAAAACCACAAAAACCACAAACAAAGAATGCTGCTAACATTCTAAAACAGCTCCGAACGCGCGCCAATAAAAAAGTCGAGACAATCCCGACAAAAGGAGAGACCGCCACGACGCGACCGCGGCAGATCGTGATCAGTTATAAAACCGTAAAGATTCCTTAGTCGGTCTGTTCGACCAGCTTGAATACCTTGTCGCCCCGCCGCACCGTCTCCGGCGTCCGAATCGAACACCGGACCCCTTGCGGAGCCGTTTCGACCGGTTGCAGATCGACCCGGATCTCGTCCGGCACGAACTCCAGCACCCCCGTAGTCGCCCCGAGTACGAGGAGTTTCTCACCCACCGCCAACGGCACCGCCTCGACCGAGATCTCCGCCACTCCGATCCGTGCGAAGTAGTTCGTAACCTTCCCCACCTGCACCTTTTTGACCGTCGCCGCCGAGCCGTAGTGTTCCGACCACTCGCCCAGCCGCTGTCCGAGGTAGTACCCGTCCCAGAAATCGCGGTTGAAAACCGTCCGCAGACGTTCCTTGAGCTCCGTCCCCAGCTCGCGCGTGAACCTCCCGTCGAGCACCGCCCGCACCCCCTCTTTGTAGCATTCGCACACCCGCCGCACATATTCGCCTGACCGCGCCCGCCCCTCGATCTTCAACACCCGCACCCCGGCATCGATCATCCGGTCCAGAAATTCGATCGTACAGAGGTCTTTCGGCGACATGATGTGCTGGTTTTCGACCACGAGCTGCGTCCCCGTCTCAACATCCTCGACCCGGTACGACCGTCTGCATAGCTGCCTGCATTCGCCCCGATTGGCCGATTTCCATGCTTCGTGCAAGCTCAGGTAGCACTTCCCCGAGACCGCCATGCACAACGCGCCGTGAGCGAACATCTCGATCCGCACCCGTTCGCCCCGTGGTCCGCGAATATCGCGTTCCGTGATCTGGTCGTAGATGTGCCGCACCCGGTCGAGCGTCAGCTCCCGGGCGAGGACCACCACGTCGGCATACTGCGCATAGAAAGCCACCGCCTCCGTATTCCCGACGTTGAGCTGGGTCGAGATATGCACCTCGACGCCCCGTTCCCGCGCGTAGCTCATCGCGGCCTGATCCGCCACGATCACCGCGTCGATCCCCTCGGCCGCCGCCCGGTCGACCACCTCACGCATGTACGGGATATCCTCGTCGAAAAGCACCGTATTGAGCGTCAGGTAGGTTTTGATGCCGTGTTCGCGACACCGCGCCACGATCCGAGCCAGGTCGTCGAGCGTGAAATTGACGCTCGACCCGGCCCGCATGTTGAGTCCCTGCACGCCGAAGTAGACCGAATCGGCTCCCCCCTGGATCGCCCCCTGCAACGACTCCCAAGAACCGACCGGACACATCACTTCGATGGCTGTCGTCGCGTCTGTCGAAATTTCCCCCATGAGCCTCTACGTGCAAAAGATTAAAGGTCGATCTGCTCTACCCGCCGCACGTGCCGTCCCCCCTCGAACTCCGCGCCGAAGAAGGCGTCCAGAATCTCGGCTGCCTGCTCGCGACTGACGAATCGTGCCGGCAACGAACAGACATTCGCGTCGTTATGTTGCCGTGCCAGTGCGGCGATCTCCGGACACCAGCACACCGCAGCCCGTACCTTCGGATGTTTATTGAGCGCCATACTGATCCCGTTCGCGCTCCCGCACAGCGAAACCCCCAGGTCGCACCCTCCCTCGGCCACGCGCTGTCCCAAGGCGTGCGCATAGACCGGATAATCGACGCTCGCCTCGCTGTGCGTGCCGAGATCTTCCACGGCATACCCCTTGGCTAACAGGTAACCGGCAACGAACTCTTTCATCTCGTACCCGGCATGATCGCTGGCAACAGCGACGTTCAATGTCTTCATAAATTTGCTCCGTTTTGGCGCCAAAGGTACTATTATTTTATACACGCGATTCTGAGACAACCGTGTCTAACTGTTCTCAGAAAGTACAATATACCCACTTCCTCTTGTCAAAGAAAAGAGTATACGAAATAAAAGTACCTTTTTCAATAATCAGAGTTGGGCATTAGGCCGCAAAGAGAATCAACAACTGCGCCGTCAGAATCCGCAGGAACATCGTGAGCGGATAGACCGTCGCATAGCCCACCGACGGCAAGTCATTGCCCGCAACGCCGTTCGAGTAAGCCAGGGCAGGCGGGTCGGTCATACTGCCGGCCATCAATCCCGAGAGGGTGAAGTAGTTGATTTTGTAGAACAGGCGTCCGACGATCCCGACGATCAACAGCGGCACCATCGTAATAATAACCCCGTATCCGATCCATTTGTATCCGCCGCCGTCGACAATCGTTTCGACGAAGCCTTCGCCCGCGCCCAGCCCGACGCCCGCCAGGAAGAGCGCGATACCCACCTCGCGCAGCATCAGGTTTGCGCTCATCGTCGTATAGGTAACCACCTTATACTGCGGTCCGAAGCGGCTGATGAGGATCGAAACGATGAGCGGACCGCCGGCCAACCCCAGTTTCAGCGGTTGCGGAATGCCCGGCAGCATAATGGGCAAGCTCCCCAGCAACACCCCGAGGAAGATACCGATGAAAATCGGAATGAGGTTCGGTTCGCGGAGCCTCCGCATGGAGTTCCCCAGCACTTTCGTCGCTTCGGCCACGCCGTTTTCGGTCCCCACCACCGTAACGCGGTCGCCCATCTGGAGGTGCAGATTCCGCGTAGCTACCAGGTCGACCCCCGCGCGGTTCACCCGCGTGATGTTGATCCCGTACGTACTTCGTAACCGCAGGTCTCCGAGCCGTTTGCCGTTGAGTTCCGGCTTGGTGATCATCACCCGACGCGAGATGAAGTGGCTGTCGAGTTTCTCCCACTCGGCGAAGTCCATGTCGAGTTTATGCCCCAAGAAAGCCACCAACGCCTCTTCGTCCTTATGGGCCGCAATCACGAACAACTTGTCGCCCAGGTTGAGTTCCGTGTTGTTGCTGGCGATTTCGGTGCGACCGTCGGCCTGATGACACACCCGCGAGATAACGAACGTCCGGTCGATCAACCCTGAAATATCCCCCACGGTCCGCCCTGCGATCACCGGGTTTTCGAGTACGATCGAGATCCGTTGCGCCCCGGCATCGTCCGCATCATGACTATTCACAGCCGCCGCCTCCTTGTCGAGCTTGATCCGGAAGAAGAGGCGCATGGCCATGATCGAGACGATGATCCCGATCACCCCGAGCGGATAGGCCACGGCATACCCGAGCGGGATGGACGAGGCGTCGACTCCCGGGCGCATATCGGTAAAGGCTTGTTGCGCCGCCCCGAGCCCCGGCGTGTTGGTAACGGCGCCGGACAGAATCCCGACCATCGTTTCGGTGGGGATTTCGGTTATGACGTGCAGAATGTAAGCGATCGCCACCCCGAGCAGCACGATCGCTGTAGCGAGCATATTGAGTGTCAACCCTCCTTTTTTGAGCGAGGAGAAGAAGCTGGGTCCGACCTGCAGTCCGATCGAGTAGACGAAGAGGATCAGGCCGAACTCCTTGACGAAGTGCAAGGTGGTCGGGTCGATCCGCATGCCGAAGTGGCTCAGCGCGATGCCGACGAACAGGATCCAGGTAACGCCGAGCGAGATACCGGCCACCTTGATTTTCCCGAGGGCGATTCCGACGGCGATCACCAGCGCAATCAAAAGGATCGTGTGCGCTACGCCGCCGCCGAAAAAGAGGTTTTCAATCCATTCCATAGATTTCCTTCAAAAAGCGTAAAAAAACGGAGCCTCAAAGGTACGATTTTTTGTACAATTCAAGCATTAGCTACGAATCGGAACTTTCGCTTTCCGGGAAGAAAACCGTACAAAAAGGTCGGGGGTCTCCTTTTCTCCGAACGGCATTGTCTGGTAAGAATCTTTGTTTCAGGGAATTTTTTCTTCTCCGATCGCAATCGTTCGCTTCTCTGGTCTTTGTCCTCTCCCGATTCTGAGAGCAACGCAGCGGAGAACCCGCCGACCCGCCCCAAAAACCTAAAACCTGCGCGACGAGAAGAGCGTGTATCCGAAGTTGAAAACGAGTTGCCAGTCCGAGCGGTGCGTGCTGTACTTGTTGAGCGTCAGCGAAGCCGGGCCGATGAAGGTCTGGTAGACCAGCGAGCCGCCGAAGACGAATCGCGTCTGCCTCCGGAGGCGGTTCCAGATGTCTCCCGTCCAGCCGTGGTCGTAGATCACCTCCTGCGGCACAAAGGCATAGGCGTACGATTTGAGATACAGGTTGTTGATGATGTGGAAGACCGGAATCACCCCCAACCCCGCGTAGGATCGCGAACGGTATTCCGGCATGAACATGGTCCGCATGAGCGGGATCGGCAGGAAAGCCGGCAGCGACATGGCCGTCGCGAGTGGGTTGTCGAAATCCGGGTGGTTCGACACGGTGGCTTCGCCCAGGATGCCGAACGTGAACCACTTCGCCGTCGGGAAATAGCGCTCGTATCGGTACCTGGCCTCGAACCAGTTCCGGTTCTGCCGGCTGAAAGCCGCCGAACCGCCTCCCAATGTCCCCGGCCGATAGCCCTCGAGTCCTTCGGTGAACTTCAGTTGCAGGATGTGTTCCGTCCCGCGGTTCGGATAGAGCGTGTAGTTGAGCGACTGTTTCTGCACTTCGAGCGTCAGACTCGCATAGGCGAACCGGCTCTGGTCCGGCTTGTCGGCGTTGGTGAACTCGTCGCGGAAATAGTACTCGTCCGTAGCCCCCAACGTCAGCCGCCCGCGAAAAGCGGCGTTCTCCAGCACCGGAATCGCGACCGACGAACTGAGCGTATTCTCGTTCCGGGTTCTGTATCGCCACGAGCGGTTTCGGTAGTAACGGTTCATGTGGTTGGCGCCGTAGTCGTAGTTGTCGTACGTGTAGTTGTAGTCGATATAGAACGGGAAGTTGGTGTAGATATCGTGCCTCCCGCCGGCCTTGATCGAGTTGTAGAACGTCCCGAAGAAGCCTTGCAAGGCATACGTCGAGACATTGCGGCCGACCGTTCGGTAGCTGAGGGCGGCGTAGCCCATGTTCAGTGCCGTGGAGGAGATGTTCCCGCCCAGCGAGAATCGGAGGCTGGCCTGAGTCCGCATCGTCAGTTTGAGCTTCGAGAAACCCGTCTCGGGGTTGTAGACCGCCTCCGGGAAGTCGCCCGAGAAGACGCCGCCGGCCAGGATCTGCATGTACTTTCGGGTGAAGTACTCCATGTCGAAGAGTTGCTTCGGTTTGAGTCCGAGTTGTCGATAGACGTATTCGGTCTGTTTCGGGGTGAGTCCCTCGATCTCGATCTCCTCGAAAAGCAGGGGCTTGATTTTCGCCCTGAAAGCGGCGCGACGGTCCTCGATCTCGCGATCGGAGACCCGCCGCGCGATCCGTTCCCGAATCAGCGGCATCTGCCGCATGGCGTCCTCGTAGCCTCGCGCGATGATATAGCTGGCTTTGTCGTAGTCCAGCACGCCGACCTCGCGGAACCGCCGTCGGATCTCGACGTCGATGCTGTCGGGCAAGGCGTAGTCCGTATTGCTGGTGGCCATCACGCTGACCTGCTGGACGATGTTGTCCGGCGAGGGGTTTTCGTAGTTGGCGGCGCAAATGCCGCCGATCAGGATATCGGGATGGAAAGTCGTATCGAGCGGTTGCCACGGGTAGTTGTCGTACAGTCCGCCGTCGAACAGCACGACGCTATCGCGCGCCACCGGCCTGAAGACCAGCGGAATGGTCATCGACGCCCGCACGGCGAACGGCAGGCTCCCGCGGTCGAACACCACGGTCCGTTTGTTGTACACGTCCGAGGCGTTGCACCGAAACGGCACCATCAGGCTGTCGAAATCGTTCCCGGCCGCCGCCGAAGCCGGATAGAGCATCCGCATGAAAGCCATATCCAGCTGGTACGGCGAGACGATATTCGTAGGCAGCTGGATCGCAGCCGCCTTGACAGCCCTCGGATCGATCTTCACGGAGATCATGGTCGGCGTCGGTTCGAACTTCTTGAAATAGTAGTTGTTGTCCAGATCCGAGGTTTTGGCCGAGAGCCAACCCTGAACGGTGTCGGTGATGAAAAACCGGATCATCTCGTCGGGCGAATAGCCCGCGGCGTACATCCCCGCTACGATCGCCCCCATCGACGCCCCGGAGATATAGTCGATCGGTATGTTGTTTTCCTCCAGCGCCTTGAGAATTCCGACATGATACAGTCCCTTGGCCCCGCCGCCGCTGAGGACGACCCCCACGCGCTGTCCCCGCGCGACGACGGACAGCGACAGAATCAGCATCCAGGTGAGAAATCGTTTCATAACGCTCGGCGTTTTACCGGGAATTTTCGTAAATTTGCTTTTCAGTAATCCATCTTCGAACTCGACCACACAGAGATGAATGTAAAGGTAATAAAAAAATCGCGTCTGTGGCTGACGGTCGCATTTTGCGGCCTGCTGACGCTCTCCGCGGCGCAGGCCGAACGGAAGCGGACGCTCGTGGCGGGACAGGGCGCCCGCTATGTCGCGACGATAAAAACTTCGAAAGGAACGGTGCGGTTCCGGCTCTTCAACGACACGCCGATACACCGCGACAACTTCGTCCGACTCGCCGAACAGGGCTTCTATAACAACCTGCTGTTCCACCGCGTGATCCGCGACTTCATGATCCAGACGGGCGACCCGGAGAGCGTCGAGGCGTCGCAGGTGAAGGTCTACGGCGAGGCGGACGCAGGTTACAAACTCGACGCGGAGATTCTTCCTCACTACTACCACCGTCGCGGGGTCGTGGCCGCGGCGCGCGAAGGCGATGCGGAGAACCCGACACGCCGATCGTCCGGCTCGCAGTTCTATATCGTCGTGGGACGGATCCAAAACGACAGCACGCTCGCCGGAGCGCGCGAAAAAATCGCCGCCCGCGCGGCGGATCCGACGGCAGCGCAGATCACGCCGGAACGCGAAAAGGTCTACCGAAAACAGGGCGGAACGCCTCACCTGGACGGCAGCTACACGATCTTCGGCGAGGTGATCTCGGGGATCGGCGTGGTGCGGCGAATCTCCGAACTACCTACCGATCTGCAAGACAGACCGAAAAACGAAGACATACACATCAAAAATATCAAAATCAAGCTGGTCAAAGGCCGCTGATCGTTTGCTATTTTACCGGTTTCTTTGGCTATGTGCGAGTACTGTTCTCTTTGTGAACAACCGACGCTGCCAGTGAGCCCAGAGGCCGCGTGCGGCGAGGAGGAAAGCGAAGCCAACAAAGCGGCAGTTCCAGTCGATAGCCGATAGTCAGGGTAAAAACGTACACCATTATGATACAGAAGATAGAGAGTTTATTGAGCGAGATCGGTTCGTTCGCTCCGGCCAAGTTGGCGGAAGTCGAGGAATTTCGGATTCGGATGCTGGGAAAGAAAGGGGCGATTACGAGTCTGTTCGAGGAGTTCAAGTCGGCGCCGGCCGATCAGAAGCGGGCGTTGGGTCAGGCGATGAACCGGTTGAAGACGGCCGCGATGGAGAAGATCAACGAGCTGAAGGCCCGGTTGGAAGAGTTGGCCTTCGCATCGGTAGACGCGGCTTCGCTGGCGCTGGATATGACGCGTCCGGCCGGGGCGGATCGGGTGGGGAGTCGGCATCCGATCTCGCTGGTTCGTAACCGGATCCTGGAGATCTTCGGACGGATCGGTTTCGTGGCCGCCGAAGGACCGGAGATCGAGGACGACTGGCACGTGTTCACGGCGCTGAACTTCCCGCCGGAGCATCCGGCGAGGGACATGCAGGATACGTTCTTCGTCGAAAAGGATCCGGACATTTTGTTGCGTACCCACACCTCGTCGATCCAGGTGCGGGTGATGCAGACCCAGAAACCGCCGATCCGGGTGATCTGTCCGGGCCGCGTGTTCCGCAACGAGGCCATTTCCTACCGCGCGCACTGTATTTTTCACCAGGCAGAGGGGTTGTATATCGATGAAAACGTATCGTTCGCGGATTTGAAACAGACCATTCTCTACTTCGCCAAAGAGATGTTCGGCGAAAAATCGGAGATCCGGATGAGACCGTCGTACTTCCCGTTCACCGAGCCGTCGACCGAGGTCGACGTCTCGTGCAACCTCTGCGGAGGAAAAGGATGCCCGGTCTGCAAATACACCGGATGGCTCGAAATCATGGGCGCCGGAATGGTCGACCCCAATGTCCTCGAAGCCTGCGGCATCGACAGCTCGAAATACTCCGGATTCGCGTTCGGGATGGGGGTCGAACGCATCGCCATGCTCAAATACGGCGTCAAAGACCTCAGACTCTACTTCGAAAACGACCTCCGATTCTTAAGACAATTCACCCCTGTCTTATAACTACTTTATATAATTGTATAACCTGTTCTTTTAGCGACGGGAGGGTACTGTCCCTTTCTTGAAAGAAAGGGACCCAAAGAACTTCCAAAAGCTACGCTCTACCTTAGGCTCCGCAATCTAATGCTCTGGCCCACGGTATGGGTGGGGCTTTCAGCGAGGCGCGTAATGTAATTATAACCTCAGCGCGCCGCGCCGGAAAGTCCCTACCCAAAACAAGGCAAAGTGCTCTTGACTACGGCAGCCCATGGAATGCGAAGCATTCCCGAAAGTTTTTTCGGTTCCTTTTGTTCACAAAAGGAACAGTTCCGTACAGTAGCCAATGCACAGTCATACACCATAGAAAGTATTTTATGGAAGAGTTGATCGGCGGGATCAGTGCGCCGCCGCATAAGGGTCGGAAAGCGAGCGTTCCGCGAGGGAGGTACAAGGCACGGGGCATTGTGTTGCACTCGATGAAGTACGGCGAGCGGAAGATGATCGTGCATATCTTCACGGCGCAGTACGGGCGGCGGAGTTACCTCACGAAGCTCAGCGCGACGAACAGCGGTCGGGGGTTGTATCAGCCGTTGTTCGTGTTGGATTTCGACGCCTGGGCCGGCCGGGGCGAGCTGCATCATATCGAACAGCCTCAGATGGCTTTTCGTCTGTCGGAGCTGCCGTTCGACATCGTGAAGAGCACGATCGCGCTGTTTTTGTCGGAGTTGCTTTATCGGTTGATCCAGGACGGCGAGGCGGACGGCGGGTTGTACCGTTTCATCGAGGAATCGGTGGCCGAGCTCGACGAGATGGGCGAGGGGACGGCCAATTTCCACCTTTGGTTTTTGGTTCGGTTGACCGAATATATGGGCTATGCGCCGCAGGACAACTATGCAGCGGGGTATGCCTTGGACTACCGGAACGGGACCTACACCGAGACCCTTCCGAGCCACACGTTGTCGATGCCTCCGGCCGAAGCCGCCTTGTTCCATCGACTGAACGGCTGCTCGGTGGGCGATCTGGGGGCCGTGGGTTTGAGCCGCGACCAGCGGGTGGCGATGCTGGAGCGGCTCACCGACCTCTATGGGTATCATACGGATGCGATCTATAACGTCAACTCGCTGCGCATCCTTTCCGAGATTTTCTAACGCAGACCGGTATGAGCAGTAGCGAAACGGATCGACACGTCCGCGAAAAAGTAGCCTTGTTGCCCGACAGTCCCGGCGTCTACCAGTTCCTGAACGCCGAGGGGACCATCATCTACGTCGGGAAAGCCAAGAACCTGAAACGCCGCGTGAGTTCTTATTTCGTCTCGCGGGCCGACCATTCGCGGAAGGTGCAGGTGATGGTGCGCCAGATCGCCGACCTGCGGCACATCGTCGTCGGGAGCGAGGCCGATGCGCTGCTGCTCGAAAACAACCTCAGCAAGGAGCTTCAGCCACGCTACAACATCCTGCTCAAGGACAGCAAGAGCTATCCGTGGATCGTCGTGAAGAACGAACCCTTTCCGCGGATCTTCTCTACCCGGAAGTTCGTCCGAGACGGTTCCGCCTACTTCGGCCCCTACTCGTCGATCAGCATGCAACGCGCCGTGCTGGAGCTGATCCGGGGTCTCTATCCGCTGCGGAGCTGCAAACTCAACCTCTCGCCCGAGGCGATCGCCCGGGGGACCTACTCGGTTTGTTTGGAATATCATATCGGGAATTGCCGGGGGCCGTGCGTCGGGTTGCAGAGCGAGGCCGAGTACGCCGAGAGCATCGCCGGAGCGAAAAATATCCTGCGGGGGGATCTGCGACCTGCCGAAGAGTATTTCACCTCCGAGATGCGGCGACTGGCCGAGGGGCTGCACTTCGAGCAGGCGGCGCGCGCCAAAGAACGGCTGGAACTGTTGGCCAATTACAGCAGCCGGTCGGTGATCGTCAGCGCGACGCTCACCGACCTGGAGGTGGTCTACGTGCTCACGGACGAGGGGACGGCCTTCTGCAACCACATGCGGATCGTGCGGGGGGCGGTGGTCCACTCCTTTACGTTCGAGATGCGGGGCCGTTTGGACGAGTCGCCGGACGAACTGTTGGCTTTCGCGCTGGGCGAGGTGCTGGCTCGGAAACGCGAAGACGGACTCCCGTTGCCGCGCGAGGTGATCGTGCCGATGCTGCCGGACGGCGACCTCTTTCCGACCATCCGTTTCACGGTTCCGCAGCGGGGCGACAAGTTGGAGCTGTTGCGACTGGCCGAAAAGAACTGCAAGCTGGCACGGCTCGAGAAGTTCAAGCAGATCGAACGGACGGATCCCGACCGCCACACGGACCGCATTATGGCTCGGATGCAGAAGGACCTTCGGCTACCGGTCGAGCCGCGCTACATCGAGTGTTTCGACAACTCGAACATCCAGGGGACCAATCCGGTGGCCTCGTGCGTGGTGTTCCGCGA
>JAIDFC010000038.1 GCA_029054535.1 Rikenella sp.
GCACGCGGGGCCGCGCGGCCGACGCATTCGCGCCACGGCGCGCGCCTTTATTTGGGTTGTCTTTATCACATGCCTCCGCACGCGACTGCTGGGGTAGGAAATCGTTCAAAAGCGTGAATCGCTTTTGAATAGGATTTCCGCCAGCGCGCGGGCAGACACGGTTTTCGAAGAGAAATTCGCGCGCCACGCCTAAAGAGGGAAATCAAACCGATAAACGGGAGTTTATCGGGAATGATTTCCCAAGGCGCGCGATCCAAGAATGTTGTTGGGGAGAATATTCCGCGCGCGATTGCTGGAGTAGGAAATCGTTCAAAAGCGCAAATCGCTTTTGAACAAGATTTCCGCCAGCGCGCGGATAAAGCAAGAGTGCAAAGGCTTGGAAATCCTGCCCGCAGGGCGGGCGAGCCACCGCCATCCCGCGCGGTGGCGAGCAACTTCGTCGGCGCTTGTTGCTCTTCCCGCTGTCGGCGGCTCGGATAAAATGGCCAAACCCGGTTTGGGAATTAAAAGGGCCGGCGCCGGCGGAGCAGCCAGTGAACGAAGTGAACTTGGCGCCCTCCGCGTGGGGCGGCGTCGGGCGCGCGATCTACGATCGCGGTTTGTGGCGGGTTGTAGCTTTTCGGAGTAAACGGGCTTGAGCTTGCGAAGCTCCGGCCCGACGTGGGGAGATCTCGGAGTAAAGCGGGCGATGGGCAGAGGCAAATTTTTCAGAGCATTCGGGACTGCCGCAGGATGGAGCTTTTCGAAGCAAATTCCAGTTTTCGAGTGCCGAGCGGCACCGGTTCGGCGCCAACGCGGTCGCAACCGAGCGTAGCGAGAAGTTGCGGGCCCGGCCGATGGGCGGCGGCCGTCCCGCGCGCCTGCGGCGCGGTTTGTTTGGGGAGAATGGTGAACAGAGTCGTAGCCAGTGGAGCCATTCTGAGTAAACACCAGTTCTCGAGTGCCGAGCGGCACCGGTCCGCCGCGGGGGTAGGCGGCGACCCGCGCGACTTCCAGTCGCCGTTCATTGCGAGACTAAACATTTTTCGCAGAGGACTCCCGAGAGGGGCGGCGTTCTGTCTGCGCGCCCCTGTTACGAGGCATGGCTCAGATAGTTTGATGACGAAGAATAAAACGCGGAGTAGAATATGAAACTTTGGCAAAAAAACGGTACTGACACCGCAGAAGTGGACCGGTTTACCGTCGGTCGAGACCGCGAGATGGATTTGTATCTTGCAGAAGCCGATGTGCTCGGTTCGTTGGCCCATACTCGAATGCTGGCCTCGATCGGGCTGCTCGCGGAGGCGGAGCTGGTCGACGTGCAGCGCGAGCTGAAAGCCATATATAAGGAGATGACGGCCGGGAACTTTCGGATCGAGGAGGACGTGGAAGACATTCACTCGCAGGTCGAACTGCTGCTCACGCGGCGCATCGGCGACACCGGGAAGAAAATCCATAGCGGCCGGTCGCGGAACGATCAGGTGCTGGTCGATCTGCGGATCTACCTGCGTCGCGAGATTTATGAAATCGTCGGCCGAGTCGAACGCCTCTTCCGGACCTTGCAAAGGCTGGCCGAACAACACAAGGATGTTCTGATGCCGGGGTATACCCACCTGCAGATCGCCATGCCCAGCAGCTTCGGGCTGTGGTTCGGAGCTTTCGCCGAAGGGTTGGCGGATGACTTGACGATGATGGAGGCGGCCTATAGGGTTTGCAATCGGAATCCGCTGGGGTCGGCGGCGGGATATGGCTCGTCGTTCCCGCTCGACCGGGAGATGACCACCGAGCTGCTCGGATTCGACACGATGGCCTATAATGTGGTCTATGCTCAGATGGGGCGCGGGAAAACCGAACGGGTGTTGGCGCAGGCCATGTCGGCCGTGGCGGCTACGCTGAATAAGCTGGCTACGGATAACTGCTTGTTCTTGTCGCAGAACTTCGCCTTCATCGCCTATCCGCCGGAGCTGACCACCGGGTCGAGCATCATGCCGCACAAGAAGAATCCCGACGTGTGGGAACTGATGCGGAGCAAGTGCAACCGGCTTTTGTCTCTGCCGAACGAGATCTCGATGATGACCACCAACCTGCCGACGGGGTATTTTCGGGATTTGCAGCTGCTCAAGGAGGTGTTGTTCCCGGCGATTCAGACACTCAAGGAGTGCGTTGAGATGGCGGATTATATGTTGCGACATATCGAAGTGAAGACCGATATTCTGGCGGATCCGAAGTACGACTATTTGTTTAGCGTCGAAGTGGTCAACCGGCTGGTTCTGAACGGTGTGCCGTTCCGGGAAGCCTATCGGCAGGTCGGGCTGGAGATCGAAAACGGAACCTATCGGCCGCAGCGCGAGGTGCATCATACCCATGCCGGGAGTATCGGGAATCTGTGCCTGGATCGGGTGGACGCGTTGATGGATAGCGTGTTGAAACGGTTCGATTTCGAGCGCTTCATCCGAGCCGAAGAGGAGTTGACCCGGTAGGTCGTCGCGCCCGGCGCTCTCTGCACAAAGAAATAATAAAAAATTTGGCGGATTCGAAAAGAGTATTTACCTTTGCAATCCGTATCCGAGACACATTCCTCGGCCGCAGAGCGGCTAAGGCGGGTAAATGGCCCTTTCGTCTATCGGTTAGGACACAAGATTTTCATTCTTGGAAGAGGGGTTCGATTCCCCTAGGGGCTACGAAATAGTAAAATACACAGAGACACAGTAATGGCAAATCACAAGTCATCCAAAAAACGGATTCGTCAGACCGAGACTCGGCGGTTGCACAACCGTTACTACCATAAAACGGCGCGGAACGCGGTGAAGGCGCTCCGGAATACGACCGATAAGGCGGCGGCCGAGGCGCTGTTGCCGAAAGTGGTGGCGATGCTGGATAAACTGGCTAAGAAAAATATCATTCACGACAACAAGGCGGCGAACTTGAAAAGTTCGTTGCAGTTGAAGGTGAATGCGTTGGCGTAATATTCTTGCTTAAGTACATTACGCGGCGTACGTTTTCTTCTTTTTAACGGAGAACGCAGTTGCCCGGATGGCGGAATTGGTAGACGCGTTGGTCTCAAACACCAATGGAGCGATCCGTGCCGGTTCGATCCCGGCTCCGGGTACAAGAAGGCTTTACAATCCATGATTGTGAAGCCTTCTTGATTTACGGGGGGTGGTAAAG